>JALWSU010000390.1 GCA_026993485.1 Thiotrichaceae bacterium
AAATAAATAAAGCTAATAAAATTAATTTGTTAATTAGATTAAAATGGTTGTTTCTCAAGGTTATTCTCCTTTATTTCTTTAATCAAAATACTTACGAGGCATTTGTTAAAAACATAGCATCTCCATAGCTAAAAAAACGATATTCTTGTGCAATGGCATGTTCATAAGCGGCTAAAACCCTTGATTTTCCTGCAAAAGCGCAGACTAGCATTAATAGGGTAGATTCTGGCAGATGAAAATTTGTTAGCAAGGCATCGACGCTGCGAAAACGGTAGCCGGGTGTAATGAATAAGCGAGTTTCACCATCATAAGGTTTGATGCTGCCATCTGCTGAGGCGGTTTCTAAGGCTCGCACCGTTGTTGTGCCAATCGCAATAACTCGTCCTCCACGAGCGCGAGTGGCTTGAATTTGTTCACAAACTTGAGCTGATACTTGTAAATATTCGGCGTGCATAGTGTGTTGACTAATATCATTTACTCGCATCGGCGCAAATGTGCCTGCTCCAACATGTAGGGTGACAAAGGCGGTTTCTATGCCCATTTTGGCGATTTGTTCAAGCATGGCTTGATCAAAGTGTAGTCCCGCAGTTGGTGCAGCAACTGCACCGTTTTGTTGGGCATAAACGGTTTGATAACGGCTATAATCTGTGATTGTATCGGCTCGTTCAATATAGGGCGGTAAGGGGATATGCCCAGCAATTTCTAAAATTTCATTGACTGAACGTGGATCATCAAATTCTAGTTTAAAAAAATTGTCAACTCTTTGTAAAACAATAGCATTAATTTCTCCTTCCAAATATAATCGTGCGCCTGGCTTTGGTGAGCGACTGGAGCGTAATTGTGCTAGTACTCTTTTATCATCAAGTATCCGTTCAATAAGTATTTCGATTTTTCCACCTGATGATTTATGTCCAAATAATCTTGCAGGAATAACGCGGGTATTATTGAAGATTAATAAATCATTTGGGAGTAAAAAACTTGGAAAATCAATAAACTTACAATCTTTTAGTTGATTATTCTTAGGTTCAAGGTATAATAATCGACTGTCCGTGCGTGATTTTGTCGGATACTGAGCAATTAAATGTTCGGGTAAATTATAAGTAAAATCTGTACGTTGCATTATTATTTGACTTTTGTTTAAAAATAGTTGAGAATAAGCGCACAGTTTATAGCTTAAAACTTAGTTAGATTTTCTACTCTTGCCGGGGTGGCGGAACTGGTAGACGCGCTGGACTCAAAATCCAGTGGTGGTGACACCGTGTCGGTTCGATTCCGACCCTCGGTACCAAATTTGTTTTAACCTCCCTCTTTATATTCTCCCTTATTTAAATAAAAGTAAAGGGGGCTTGCCTATCTTATTGTCTGATCTACCTTTTTGAATGAATTTTCTACCAACGAGACATCCTTATGTTTATTGAATATACCTTTAGCATGGATGATGGGACTGCTTTTCATTATCCAGTTGATTTTATTAGAAATCATGATGCTATTTTAGAAAATTCTCAATATCCTACATGGACTCAATTAGAATTTCATCAATGCCCCAATTGTCCTGTCAAAAAGACAGAGTACGCACATTGCCCTGTTGCTATTGATGCTCATGAAATTGTGCTGGAATTTGCTGAGGTGCTTTCATGTAAAGAAGCAGATATTCATGTTAGAACACCTGAAAGAGAATATTTTAAACGTACTGATGCACAAACAGGTTTAAGATCATTAATTGGTTTTGTAATGGCAACCAGTTCTTGTCCAATTTTAAATCCTTTACGTGGTTTAGCTTATTATCATTTGCCTTTTGCGTCTCTTAATGAAACCATTTTTCGTGCGACAACTTCTTATTTATTGCAGCAATATTATATAAACCAAAAAGGTGGAGAAATTGATTTAGAGCTTAATGGCTTAAAAAAACATTTTAAAGAGTTACAAACTTTAAATTTTCATTTTTTAGAGCGTATTCGTGCCGCTTGTGATGCTGATGCTAATTTGAATGTATTGGCAACCTTGTTTACAATTTCTTCAGTACTTTCATTGTCTTTAGAAAAACATTTAAAGAAAATTGAACATTTATTCGACTAAAAGTACCAAGTTATTGTGTGATGATACGTTCAATAAAGCGTAAGCTCATAAAAAATAGTTCTTGTATGGGGCGTTTAGATAAATTGACGTAGGGATGATTAATATAAATAAGTGGCACCTTGGCGATACAAGCTGCTAAGCCACCAGTTAAAAGTCGATCATCAACCAGTCTTAAGGTTTCTGGTGTTTGTTTAGTTAGTGTGATGATTTTTTCTAAACCATCAGGATAGGGTTTCTTTTTTACCTCTGAAATGTAGCGCACACCGGGAAAATGTTGTTTAAAATAGGCTATTCTACTTGGCAGTGGTTTATTTGATAAGATAAAAATATGTTCTGAACCAAATTGGTTAATCGCATCGTGCAGCCAGGGGTGGAGTTCTGGAGTGGGTTGCAGTTCGCCATGCGCTGCTAATACTCCATCAAAGTCAAGAACTAAAACTCTAACACCTTGTTGTTTAAGTGTTGCTGGTGATAAGTTCTGTAATTGATTGTGTCGGGGAGTGTTGCGTTTGATTTTGGCTAAGGCTTTATGATGGTGGTGTAATTGTTGTAGGCTGAAAATGATGCGTTTTAAAAATGACATGATTATTATCAAAAAGTTGCTGGTTAAGTCTAAACCTCCGAGGTTTTGAAAACCTCGGAGGTTTTTGGCTTGCAATATTATTTATACTTCAATTGCAGAAAACCATTTTGATCCAAAAAAACCACCTTCTTTAGCATTCCAGCCATTTTCTACCATCATTCTTTTGAGGCGTTTTTTCATTTCATGCTCTGGTATTTTGCCCTTGGTGTGATTTTTGAAGATTGCCATAGCATCCTCAAATTCTTTTTTGTCAATTTTGCCGTCATTACTAGCGAAAGTATCTAGCATTTCTTTAGCGCGTTCCTCAGCATCTCGCTCAAGTATTAGTCCTTTTTCTGAGGCTACTTGTCGTATAATAGCAAGCCCGTCTTCTACGCCTATTCCTTTTTTTATCCCTTCTTGCAGGATTTGCTTTTCTTCTTGACGATCAATGTATTGATCATCAAAAACTTGAAGCATAATGTAATCAACAAATTGCTTTTTAACAGCGTCTGAAATCGCCATTGTTATAACTCCTAAATTGGATTGGATGGTTGTAATAACGATTAGCTAATCGCAGAATACCATTTTGAGCCGAATAAGCCGCCCTCTTTGGCTTTCCAGCCATTGTCTTCCATCATTTGCTTGAGGCGTTTTTTCATTTCAGGTTCCCGGATTTTTCCCTTGGTGGCTTTTCCAAACAGTGTAACGGCATCCTCAAATTCTTTCTTGTCCACTTTGCCATCATTAGCAGCAGCGTTTGCCAGAAATTCTTTGGCACGCTCTTCAGCATCTCTTTCAAGTACGTAGCCTTTTTCGGATGCAACTTTTTGAATAATGGCTAAACTTTCTTCGACGCTAATATTATTTTTAACGCCAACTTCAAGGATTTTTTTCTCTTCTTGACGATCTATGTATTTATCATCATACGCTTGAAGGGCGATGTATTCCCGAAACTGCTTTTCGATCTGTTCTGATACTGACATATATACTCCTATTAATGTAACATTTTAATGAACTTAGGTGATTTGAGAAAACCATTTTTTGCCAAAGAATCCACCCTCTTTGGCTTTCCAATGATTTGCTTGCATCATACTTTTGAGGCGTCTTTTTAACTCTGGTTCAGGTCTTTTGCCTTTAGTAAGCTTTTTAAACAAGCTTAACGCATTTTGAAATTCCTTTTGATCAACAACACCATCATTGGTAGCAAATTGCTCTAACACCTCTTGAGCTTTTTCTTCGGCCTCTCTTTCGATAACAAAACCCTTTTCTGAGGCTAGTTGTTGAATTAAGGATAATCCTTCATCAACAGTTAGTCCTTTTTTGATCCCCATTTCCAGGATTTGTCTTTCTTCTTGACGATCTATATATTGATCATCATAGACTTTAAGCATAATATAATCAACAAGTTGTTTCCGAGCGGCATCTGACATTGCCATAGGTATTCCCCTTTATGTGGCTAATCAATTTTCACATAAGCTGGATAGGTAATCAAGCGTATTATAAATCAAATCTTTGCTAAAATTTATTATTTATTCCAAAATAGTCACTTCATATAAATTAGAGACTGGGTATGAATATACACGAATATCAAGCAAAACAATTATTTAAACAATATGGTATCCCGGTTCCAAATGGACAAGCCGCATTTGGGGCTGATGAAGCTAAGCAGTTGGCGCAAACATTAGGTGGTGATGCTTGGATGGTTAAAGCCCAAGTTCATGCTGGGGGGCGTGGCAAGGCTGGTGGGGTTAAACGCGCAGATAGTTTAGATAAGGTGGGCGAAATTACTCAAGCTTTGATTGGAACTCAATTGGTAACTCACCAAACTGGGGCGCATGGACAACCTATTAATGGTGTGCTGATCGAAAATTTGACAGCTATTCAGAGTGAACTTTATTTAAGTTTGCTAGTTGATAGGGCGACAAATCGTGTTGCGGTTATTGCCTCGCGTGCTGGTGGTATGGATATTGAGGCGGTAGCTGCTGAAACGCCAGAAAAAATTATCCATATTACTATTGATCCCATTATCGGTATTAGTGCTTATCAATGCCGTGAAATTGCCTTTGCTTTAGGTTTAGAGGCTGAGCAGCGTAAAGAATTAACTATTATGCTGTTTAATTTATATCGTCTATTTTTGGATAAGGATTTAAGTTTAGTTGAAATTAATCCTTTGATTATTACTAATGACGGACATTTATTAGCTTTGGATGCCAAAATTAATATTGATGATAATGCCCTGTATCGGCATAAAGATTTGGCAGCTTTATATGATCCCAGCCAAGAGGATGAAAAAGAGCATAAGGCGCGTGAGTTTGATTTGAATTATGTTGCCTTAGATGGTGATATTGCTTGTATGGTTAATGGTGCAGGCTTGGCAATGGCGACAATGGATGTGATTAAAATGCGGGGTGGTGAACCGGCAAATTTTCTCGATGTTGGTGGTGGTACCACGGCGGAAAAAGTCACAGGGGCTTTTAAAATTATTTTATCTGATCCTAAAGTTAAGGCAATTTTGGTGAATATTTTTGGTGGTATTGTTAGATGTGATTTAATCGCTGAGGGGGTGATTTATGCGATCAAGGAAACTGGTACCAATTTACCCGTTGTGGTTCGTTTAGAGGGGACTCACGTTGACAAAGGCAAAGCTTTGCTGAAAGAAAGCGGCCTTGCTGTTATTTCTGCCGATAATTTAGATGAGGCAGCTCAAAAAGTCGTGAAAGCAGTAAAAGGATAAAAATATCATATGAGTATATTAGTTAATGCAGATAGCAAAGTTATTTGTCAAGGATTTACTGGAAAACAGGGGACTTTTCATTCTGAACAATGTTTAGCTTATGGCACCAAATTAGTAGGCGGAGTTACACCTGGACGTGCTGGACAAACTCATCTTGGTTTACCCGTTTTTAATACAGTACGCGATGCAGTTAGCGCGACTGGTGCAAGTGTAACTATGATTTATGTACCAGCCCCCTTTGCGGCGGATGCGATTTTAGAAGCCGCAGATGCTGGTATTGAACTAATTGTTTGTATTACAGAAGGTATCCCTGTATTGGATATGCTTAAAGTGAAAACCGCTTTAACAGATCATTATCCGCAAACTCGCTTAATTGGGCCTAATTGTCCCGGAATTATTACCCCTGGAGCTTGCAAAATTGGTATTATGCCTGGCATGATACACCGGCAAGGACGAATTGGTATAGTGTCACGTTCTGGTACTTTGACTTATGAGGCTGTGGCTGAAACAAGCGCAAATGGTTTGGGACAAAGTACTTGTATTGGGATCGGCGGCGATCCGATTCATGGTATGAATTTTATAGACTGCTTAGAACTTTTCCAAGCAGATCCACAAACAGAAGGCATCGTGCTAGTTGGCGAAATTGGCGGCACAGATGAAGAAGAAGCTGCTGATTATATTAAAGCTTCTGTGACAAAACCAGTTGTAGCTTATATTGCTGGAGTAACTGCACCACCGGGTAAACGCATGGGACATGCTGGCGCAATTATTAGTGGTGGCAAAGGTACAGCGGCAGATAAATTTGCAGCTTTAAAAGCTGCTGGTGTCACCTTGGCGAAAAATCCTACAGAAATCGGTCAGCGGATTTTTGAATGTTTAAATTAATAATCGACTGCACACCCAAGCTTTAGCTTCACTGCCAAAAACCTCCGAGGAAAACCATACCTCGGAGGTTACAAATACAACGACCTCCTAGGTATAGTTTTCCTCGGAGGTCTGATTTTAAGGCTTAATACTATGGCATTGAAGCTCCAGCTGGGGAACGAGTAAAACAACAACAGTGCGTAACATCAATTAAAATAAATTAAACAATGCAGCCAACAATTCTAGTTGTAGAAGACGAGTCTGCTATTCGTGAAATGCTACAGTTTCCATTAACAAATGCGGGTTTTGTAGTTCAAGAAGCAGCAGATGTTCATCACGCCAAAGCATTAATTTATAATAATTTTCCTGATTTAATCCTATTAGATTGGATGCTACCAGAAATCAGTGGAATTGATTTTGCTAGGCAATTAAAAAAAGATGCTAAAACTCAGCATATTCCCATTATAATTCTAACCGCTCGTGGAGAAGAAGAGGATAAAATTCGCGGATTTGATGTTGGAGCTGATGATTATATTACTAAACCATTTTCGCCGCGTGAATTAATTGCTCGCATTAAAGCTGTATTGCGGCGCGTATCAAAACATGGTGAAATTTTAGTGGTGAAAGACTTAAAACTGAATCCTACTGAGCATCGTGTTATGGTAGGCGAAACTGAAGTGGAAATTGGACCTACCGAATTTAGATTACTGCATTTTTTTCTGCAAAATCGAGAACGAGTCTATAGCCGAGAACAAGTACTTGATCATGTTTGGGGCGCAAATATCTATATTGAAGAACGCACTGTTGATGTTCATATTCGGCGTTTGCGTAAAGCATTAGCTCCATATAACTATGATAGTTTTGTGCAAACGGTACGCGGTGTTGGTTATCGTTTTACTGAAAAAAATTAGAGTTGTTGCTAAATAATTTGCAACCATTGTCTGAACCTTGATTTTAAAGGATTTAAAGGATTTACAGGATTGGGTTAGAACAGATTGATTAAACAATCCTTACAATCCTTATAATCCTTTGTAATCAAGGTTCAGACAATGGAAACCGTAAGATTGGTTTGATTTTGTAACACCTCTATTAAATAAAATTGACTGAGAACTAATAAGTTATGTCTCCAGCTTGGTTTCAAGAACTTTGGCGTTTATTCAGCTTAGTGCTGTTTTTTTTGTTAATAGGATTATTAACTGGCAAAATTTGTTTTTATTTACTTATCGCCTCTTTGGTTTATATAGCTTGGCATTTATATAATTTATATCGTTTACACCGTTGGTTTACGAGTCGTAAATTCCAACCGCCTGATGCTCCTGGTATTTGGGGCGAAGTTTTTTACCAGTTCTACCGCTTACAGCAACGTAATCGAAAACGTAAGCGTAAACTAGCAGCAATACTAAAACGCTTTCAAAAATCTACATCTGCTATGCCTGATGCAACAGTTGTATTAAGCAAGAATTATCAAATTGAATGGCTAAATAAAGCATCTAGGCAATTACTTGGTTTACAATCACCTCAAGATAAAGGTAAACCGATTACTAACTTTATACGTTCACCGAGTTTTGCTGAATACTTGGCTAATAATGATAACCAATCTTTCGTCAATTTAGTTTCTCCCTCCAATTCTGAAATAATACTGAGAATTTGTGTTATACCTTATGCACGTAATGATCAACATTTATTAATAGCACGAGATATTACTCCCCTGCATCGTTTAGAACAAATGCGTAGTGACTTTATTGGTAATGTTTCGCACGAACTGCGTACACCATTAACAGTTATTAATGGCTTTCTCGAAACCTTACAAGATAATCCACCAAAGCAATGGCAACGCCCTTTGTTTTTAATGGCTCAACAAACTATACGAATGCGAAACTTAGTTGAAGATTTACTATTATTATCTCGTTTAGAATCAGAAGCATCTCAACCATCACACCACCCAGTAGCGGTTGCTGAACTCCTGCAAAGCATTTATGAAGAAGCCCATCTACTAAATGGAGAACACCATATTAGTTTAGAAGTGGATGAAAATTTAAAACTGAATGGACAACAGGAAGAATTACGCAGTGCATTTTCCAATCTAGTTTTTAATGCAGTACGTTATACTCCAGCAGGAGGCTCGATCAAAATCTACTGGTATCAAGATAAAGATGGCAAACATTTTAAAGTTAGTGACACTGGCGAGGGTATAGCAAAAGAACATATACCCCATTTAACCGAACGCTTTTATCGAGTAGATGTAGCCCGCTCCCGTAGTAGAGGTGGAACTGGATTAGGCTTAGCTATTGTTAAACAGGTACTGAATCGGCATAATGGCAGACTGCGTATTATAAGTGAAATAGGTAAAGGCAGTACTTTTTGGTGTGATTTTAAAGAATAAAGTTCTATAGCATTGCCAGATATGGTTGAGTAAATTGTCTGAACTGTGATTTGTGTGATTAAGAGCTATCTATCCATAACCGTATGAATATGTGAAATCAAACCAGGTAATCTTAAGGATATTTTATGAATAAGTTTATGTTTCAAGTAGTTATTGAAAAAGACAATGATGGTTATTTTGCCTTTTGTCCAGCTTTACAAGGTTGTTATACTCAGGGAGATTCTTATGAAGAAGTTTTAGAAAACATCAAAGATGCCATTCGTTTGCATGTTGAAGATCGTTTAGAGGAAAAAACTCCAATTCCAAGCTTCCAATCAGTAAGTTTAACTGCTGTAGAGGTTCGAGTATGAGTTCACGTTTACCTAGAGTCACAGCAGCAGAAGTTATTGGAGTGTTAGAATCAATAGGTTTTGAACTTAGTCGTCAAAGTGGTAGTCATAAAATCTACAAAAATGTAGAAGATGGCTTAAGGGTGACAGTGCCTTTTCATAGTGGGAAAATTTTACATCCAAAAACGCTTAAAAGCATCCTTGATGATGCTGAACTAACAGTTGATGAATTTATACGCTTTTTAAATTGAATTTAACTAGTTCCCACGCTCCAGCGTGAGAAATAAATTATCTTGTCTGAACTGTGATTTCTTTGATTTATATGATTGCCCTGATTTTGATGGTTTTTTTAATCACAGTTAATCCATTAATCAAATAAATCACAGTTCAGACAATTAATGGATAAGGCAAAAATCTAGTAGCTGGGTTGGATTTTATCCATTCTTACATGCAATATCCAAACAATAATTATAAATTAATGGAAATTTATTATGAAATCACTTACAGACATTAGAAAACAATTATTTAAGGAGATAAATATGTTTAAATGTCATGTTTGTGGTTCAGAAGAGGCTAAAGAAGAACAGACTAACGAAATTTTCCAAATTGATGATCAGCCTGTCTTAGTTGAACATATTCCCACAATAGTTTGTAGTCGTTGTGGTGAAAAAACTTTTAGTCGTGAAACAACAGAACAAATTCGTCTTTTGCTACATGGCGATACCAAACCAGTAAAAGCTATTTCTATAGATGTATTTGATTTCTTTAGAATAAAACCACAAGTCGTTCAAGGTAAGCTTGAACTCCAAGCCTGAGTAAATCGGAGTTCAAGGTAAGCTTGAACTCCAAACGAAACAAAGTAAACCTCCCTATCCTACCCTCACTGCCATTAAATTAAGCCAAACCTGCCAGGTTTTAAAAACCTGGCAGGTTTTTTACCGAATTTCAAAGACCTCCGAGGTTTTGAAAACCTCGGAGGTCTGATTTGAAGGCTTAACTTAATGGCATTGCTCCTACCCTACCCCACACTTTATGAAATAGTTTAAAGATTTTTATGGTCTTATATTAATATAATCACCAATCTTTAAGCTAAGGAGGATTTCTAATGGACATTGCTCTGAGAACCAAAGTAGCTGTCTTAGGTACTGGTGTCATGGGTGCTCAAATAGCTGCACATTTTGCTAATGCTGGGTTTGAAGTTGTTCTATTTGGAATCGTCAGCGATGAAAATAATAAAAATTTTGAGGCTGATAAGGCTGTAAAAACTTTACTTAAAGCTAAACCCGCAGCTTTTGCAAGTAAGTCTTTTAGCAATCGAATCCGTAAAGCAAATTATGAGGAACATCTTGATTTGCTTAATGATTGTGATTTTATCATTGAGGCAATTTCCGAAAATATCGCTTGGAAAAAGGATTTATATCAGAAGATATTGCCACATCTTAAAGCTACTTGCATTTTAGCTTCTAATACTTCGGCGATTCCATTAAAAGATTTAGCCGCTGATTTACCTGATTGGTTAAAGGCGAGATTTGTTGGGGTACACTTTTTTAATCCACCGCGTTATATGACTTTATTGGAATTAACGGCGCATCAAGATACTGATAGCAAGGTGGTTGATTTTTTAGAAGGTTTCTTTGTTACCAAACTGGGCAAGGGGGTTATTAAACCTAAAGATAGTCCTGGATTTGTGGGTAATCGGATTGGGGTTTTTTCTATTGTTTCAATACAGCATCATGCGGAACGTTTCCACTTGCCCCCTGATTTAGTGGATGAATTGACGGGGCGTTTAATTGGGAGGCCGAAGACTGCGACTTATAGAACTATGGATTTAGTCGGTTTAGATACTTATGCGATGGTGGTTAAGGAACTGGCTGCGACTTTGGATAATGATCCGTGGCATGATTTATTTTATGTTCCTGATTGGATTGAGAATTTAATCGAATCAGGTGCTATTGGTAGTAAAGTTAAAAAAGGCATTTATGAGAAAAGAGGTGCTGATATTTGGGTTTTTGATCCTGATAACGGTGACTATAGAAAGGCGAAAAAAAAGCAAGTTAATGAAAATGTAAAAAAAGCACTGAAACAGCCGCCAGAGAAACAATTTGCTAGTTTGATCGAAATTGATCATCCACAGGCTAAGTTTTTATGCAGTTTATATAGCGACTTATTCCATTATTGCGCTTATTATTTAGGCGACATCGCCCATAGTGCTAAAGAGGTAGATTTAGCTATGCGTTGGGGCTATGGTTGGGATAAAGGACCGTTTGAAACTTGGCAAGATTTCGGTTGGCAAACTGTTGCGAACTATCTGAAATCTGAGTTAGCGGCGGGGCATTTGTTATCATCTAGCGTTTTGCCTTACTGGGTATTAGATCCAAATCGTACTGGTGTACATGATGATGAGGGTTCATGGGCTGCGGATAAGGGCGAAAAAATTCGCGGATTTACGCATCCTGTTTATAAGAAACAGATTTATCCGATAGTGTTATCTGGTGAAACTGTACCAGGGAGTACGACGTATTTTGAAAACGATGCAGTACGTTATTGGAGCTTAGAACCAAGTATTGGTATTTTAAGCTTTAAAACTAAGATGCACATTTTAAGTTATGACGTAATTATGGGTATTAATAAGGCGTTGGATATTGCCGAAGAACGTCATGAGGCTCTGATTGTATGGCAAGAGACTACCCCATTCTGTGCTGGTGCTAATTTGTATGAAGTCTTAATGAGTGCTAAATACGATAAATTAGATCATGAGTCGGGTTTATTGGGTAAATTAAAACAAACAGTTATAGAAGGAGTTACCCATCTTCCTAAACTTGAAGCTGATTTACCGACTCTTAAGGAAGTAATTAAACAACTGCAACAAGTATTTATGCGCTTTAAACATGGTTCTGTACCAACAATTGCTGCTGTAAATGGTATGGCATTAGGTGGCGGTTGTGAACTGTTATTACATTGCGATAGAGTCGTGGCGAGTTTGGAAAGTTATATTGGTTTAGTAGAAATTGGTGTTGGCGTCTTACCTGCTGGTGGCGGTTGCAAAGAAATGGCTTTGAGAGCTGCTAGAGATGCCAAAGGCAATGATGTATTTCCGTTTGTGGCTAAATATTTTGAAAATATTGCCAAAGCTAATGTTGCTACTAGTGCGGTAGAAGCTAAAGAATTTGGTTATTTGCGAGATGCGGATAGAATTGTTATGAATCCGAATGAAGTTTTAGCGGTTGCCCATAGCGAAGCTAAGGCATTAGCTAATGCTTATACGCCACCTTGGCGAGAACCAATTAAGGTAGCTGGAGATGGTGGACGTGCGACGATTCAGGCGCAGTTGCTGAATTATTTAGAAGGCGAATTTATTTCTGCACATGATTACCATGTTGCGACTCGAATTGCAGAGGTAATGACTGGCGGCGCAGTTCCTCCAAATACTATGGTTACTGATGAATGGTTACTGAGTTTAGAAGCGGATAATTTTATTGCGCTGATGAAAATGAAAAAGACTCAGGATAGAATCGAACATATGTTGAAGAAGGGTAAGCCTTTGAGGAATTAACTAGGAAAAGTATGGAAGGGTAAATGAATGACTCGATTAAAATATACTTATTGGCAAGATGGTGATATGTGGCTTGGTTATCTTGAAGACTATCAGGATTACATGACTCAAGGAGAAACACTTGAAGAACTTCAAGAAAATTTAATTGATATATACCAAGAACTTAATTATGGTGAACTGCCATCAGTACGCCATTCCTCGTTCCCACGCTCCAGCGCACTCACTTATACATAAGGGCAACCACAAGGGATTGCCCCTACAGGAAATCATTGTTTGTAGGGGCAATCCCTTGTGGTTGCCCCTACAGTAAATCATTGTTTGTAGGGGCAATCCCTTGTGGTTGCCCCTACAGTAAATCATTGTTTGTAGGGGCAAT
>JALWSU010000391.1 GCA_026993485.1 Thiotrichaceae bacterium
CTCCTTTATACATAAGGGCAACCGATTGCCCCTACATCATTGTTTGTAGGGGCAATCCCTTGTGGTTGCCCAGTCAAGTCTAACAAAGAGTAGCCCCCAATTTATAGTAACTTCTTTAAGAATTTAACATAAGCTTGGTTTTTCATATCCATACGATTACCAGTATTAAGGTAAGTATGGAGATCGTGGGCAAATCCATCTAATTTGTTCAAAAAAGCACGATTGCCACGCAGTAAAGCGTTATAACCAATTACTGCTGGTATTGCAACGGCTAATCCAAATGCTGTCATTATTAATGCTTCTCCTATCGGTGCAGCTACTGTATCTAAAGCGGCATTTCCCCTAGCACTGATAGTTATTAGTGCTTCATATATACCTAATACCGTACCAAATAAGCCAATAAAAGGTGCGGTGCTGCCTATCGTCGCCAAAAGACTTAAGTTAGATTCTAATTTAGCACTTTCTTCTTTGAAAGCGCGGCGTAGGTTACGGCTGAGAAATTCGCTATGTGTACAAAGAATTGTTGAATTGGTTTCAGCTTGTTCTTTGTAATAAACATTGGCGTTAATACCTTGTAGGGCTAAATTTGAAACTGGGTCTGTTTTGAAAATTGCCATAAAAGCTTCTAAGGTTTTAACCTGCCAAAAGGCTTTTAAAATTTTATTAGAACGCCAATTGGTGAAAAGCAATTGAACTGTTTTACTAATAATTACATACCAAGATAAAATTGACATAAACACTAAGAGCAAAATTACAGACATTGAAATAAAATTCAGATGCTGTAAAAATGTTGCAAATCCAAATGATTGAGATAAAAACTCTATATTCATAATTTCTTAATTTAATTTACTCAGTTTCAATTTAGTTTAAAAACAATAGGTACAATAACCCAACCACTAACTGGTTTACCCTTACTTTTTGCAGGAATAAAACGCCATTTATAAACTGTTTTACGCGCAGCATTATCTAATCTATTTGAACCACTTGATTTTGTTAGTATAACGCTAGTAGCTTTACCATTTGTAGCTACTTTTACTCGTAATAATACTTTTCCTTGTTCACCTCTACGCCTTGAAATTCTTGGATAAGCTGGACGTGGATTGTGTAAATAAGCGGCTTTGTATGAGGGTGCAGTGGTTATGCCTCTAGCCTTTTTTCTACTACTTTTAATTTGACTTTGACTTTTACTCTTACTTTCACCTGTTTTTTTGCCATTTTGCCCAATTCGATAACTACGCGATGCTAGAGAATGGGTGGCTATTTTTGTTGGAGTTACTGATTGTTGATACCTTGTAGCAATTTTCGCCCGTTTTGAACGCCGCCGCGATGATTTAGCGACTTTTCGAGGCTGTTTATGTTTAGATTTATGTTTAACTTTAGGTTTAACTTTAACTTTTTTAGCCAGTTTGGGTTTGAATTTTTTCGCAATCCGTTTGCGTTTGACTTTTTTAGTCCTTTGAGTCTTTTTCCGTTTTGGTTTCGCAACGGTTTTGGTTTGAGTTTTGATTCTTGGAGGCAGCTTAACCACAGGTGGAGGCTTTGGTGGAGTAATCAGACTAACCATTATTGGTTTCGGTGCTTGCACAATAATATCTGTTTTTGGCAAATGTTGCACAATTTGCCAGTACACTAAGGTATGTAGTGCTAAGACAACCAATAAAATCAATAATACTTTTAGAATTTGTTTGAAATAACCCATTGAATTAAATCTAAAATAAACTAAAAAACGGCTTTATAAATGTTTATCATTATATAACATAAACAATTATGTTATGATATTTTTTCGTTTTCATTGTGATTAAAACCAGAGAATAATCATGCCAAAACTATCAATTAAACATATTATGGGCATTCTTATAGCCCTAATACTTATCATCAGCTTTTTGTTTATGAATTCGCTGTATTTTCAAACCGAAGCTGGCTACACTTATCATTATCAAAATAGATTATCAGGTAATGTTCAAATATATACAGAGCCTGGAATTCATTTCAAAGTGCCGTTTTTTTCAACTGTAACACGTTACAAGCAAGTCATTACAGTATCTTTTGGCAGTAAGAGTCAGAGTTACAGCGATGCTGCTATTAAGGTGCTATTTGCTGATACTTATACGGGACAAATTCCCGCTACTTTCCGCTATAAATTGCCACTTGATAAACACAAAATCATGCAAATTCACCGAGATTTTCGCTCTTTAGAAAATCTGACTAGATCGCTATTGGTTAAAACCTCTCTTGATGTCGTTGTAAATACGGCAACGCAATATACTGGCGAAGAATTTTTTCAGGGCGGTTTAAATCAATTTAAAGCCGCACTAGCTGACCAACTTCGCAATGGTATTTATAAAACTGAACGAAAACAAGTTGAAGTTCAGCAAATGTCTTTAGCACCTATAGGTTTAGGGCAAGAAAGTTCTACGCAATTGCGGAAATCTGAAAGTTTAGTCTGGAAAACTGTACCAGTGCTTGGCAAGGATGGCAAGGTAGTGCGTTTGGATAACCCGCTAGAAAAATATGGTATTGAAGTTAATCAAATTACCTTAGATGGCCCTATACCAGAGGCGCAGCTTCAAAAATTATTATCAGATAAAAAACGCTTAGTAGCTGCTCGTATTAAAGCGGTGCAAGAGCAAGAGACTGCTAAGGAGCAAGCTAAAACCGCTCAACTTCTTGCGGAAATTGAACGCACTAAAGCTAAGCAGCAAGCTTTGAAAGTGAAAGAACTGGCTGTAATTGCGATGCAACGTCAAGTTGAAGTAGCAGAAAAGCAAAAAGATAAGGAAGTTATTGAATATAAAAAGGCTAAAGAACTGGCTGAAATTCAAAAAGCGAAAGAGTTAGCGATTGCAAAAGCGAATATGGAAATTCAAAAGGCTAATTTTGAAGCGGCACAATTTGAAGCTAAAGCAATTCGAGAAAAAGGGGTTGCTGAAGCCGATGTGCTTAAAGCCAAGTATGCAGCCAGAATTCCAGAAATTTATCTGGCTGAAATTCAGAAGGAGATTGCGGGTATTATTTATCCCAATTTAAGGGGAATCCAAGTAACAATGCCACATAATTTGATTAATTTAGGTGGTGATAAAACTGAAAAGCTTCCTACTAATTTGGATGTGTTGTCGAGCTTTGCTACGATTGGAGTTATGGAAGGATTGGAGAGGAAGGCTCTTGATAATAAGGCTGGGGGTAATTAATTAGCTGGAAAGGGCAATCCTTTATGGTTGCCCTTTTGTAAATCTACTCCACACGTTTTTAAGATTAAGTGGTTTTTATATGGTTTTTGAAATTTATAAAACAAAATTTTTCCATTTTATCGCATGGGGCTTGTGGT
>JALWSU010000392.1 GCA_026993485.1 Thiotrichaceae bacterium
TTTGGTTGATTTAAACCTCCGAGGTTTTGGAAACCTCGGAGGTTTGGTTGACGCTAAACCTCCGAGGTTTTGGAAACCTCGGAGGTTTGGTTGACGCTAAACCTCCGAGGTTTTGGAAACCTCGGAGGTTTTTGGCCAAAATCTTTATCTGAAAGACTATATAACAATACAACGGAGAATAATTTATGCCTGAATCAAAATTAACAGTCATCACAACGAGAAAACAAGAAAAAAAAGTGATGATTACAGTCAAAACCAGAAGAGGCAGTGCATCACTGCCAGTTGGCTTAAGCTTGAGCAGCGATTTAGAAACTATCAAGAATTCCAAACCAGATGATTTAAATGGCTTGGAAGTTTGTTATGAAATGGAAAATGGCAAAGTAACCAAGATTTGGAAAAAAGGCGGAGAATGGCAAGCTAGTGGAATACAGCCACAACCACCACGCCCTAAAGCACATCAAAATAGAAATACCAGAAATTTCCAACAACAAAGACGAGGATATAATAATCAGCAGCAACAACCAGCTTTCCACAATCCCTATAATTTTGTCCCTAGCTTACCAAGAGACAAAATAATAAACAACGACTTAGGCGATCATGAACCAATCGGTCATCACGCCTATCACGATAATCATTACTCAGGTTGGCTTGAAGTAGAACTGACAACAGCAACACCGTTGTTAATTCCTGATGCCGCGCAAGTTTCAACAAATCGTGATGAGCATAAAACTTTTCCAGTTCGTGTTGATGCCAATGGAGTTCCCTATTTACCGCCAACTTCAATCAAAGGCATGTTACGCTCGGCTTATGAAATTGTGACAAATAGCCGTTTTGGGGTTTTTGAAAAACATGAAGATAGATTGGCTTATCGAATGGAAGCTCGGAATGGTGTAGAAATGGTACCAGCATTAGTAGAAAACGGAAATTTGCGTTTACTAACTAATGGTATTGCTATGAAAGATAATGGAGAACCAGAAAATGGAGTAATGTATGCTGCATGGTTGCCACGTTATCAGAAATATCGGCAAAATGATAGACACCAAATAGATAAACATGAATCTAAAAGAGCGTTACATTATCCAGATAACACTTTGCCACAACATGGTGATCTAGTATGGGTACAATGCAGTGCTCCAATAACACATCGTTCTGGACGGTTTTCCTTTAAAAGAGTAACTGATATTCGACGACGTAGCGGAACTGTTGCACCAACTCCTAGTCATCAACCTGGTATTGTTTGTGTAACAGGTCGAAATATAATGAATAAACATGAAGAACGAGTGTTTTTGCTGAAGAATACTGATCCACGACTCGCATTATCTGAGGTTTTAAAAAAGGGTTGGAAAACCTTAATTGAAAATTATCAAAATATTCATGAGGATGAAATCAAAAAACGCCAAAAAGACGGACGTAAGCCAGAAGACTATTTAGGACATGAACCTGGTAAAACTGGTTGGTCGCGCCATATTTACACTAAAAATGCTGCGAATTTGGAAGCTGGTAATCTTTGCTATGCACGTATCAAGCGTACAGGTGGTGGTGATTATAAAATTTTAGGCTTATATCCAGTAATGATTTCCCGTGATTTATTCGAGGAATCCCCAAAGGATTTATTACCTGATAGCCTCCACCTTGCAAATAAGTATCATGAATTATCTCCAGCAGATAGAGTTTTTGGCTGGGTAAATCAAAATCAAGATGGCGAAGGTTCATGGAAAGGGCAATTACGCATTGGAACTGCTAAATGTGAACAAGGCAAACAGGCTCTTGAAAATTTAGGTAATGATGGAATACCACTAGCTATCTTAGGTGAAGCGAAACCCCAACAAACCCATTTTTATGTTGCCAAGAATAAGGATGGTGAGCCATTAAATAATGGCAAAAAAGCAGATGGTTATAAAAAGAGAACGCAAGGCTTACGCGGGCGCAAAGTCTATCCTCATCATGCCCATCTTGCTAGTTTGAATGATTACTGGCTGCAATCAAGAAAAGATTGCACTCAAAAGCCTATTGCTAAGAATGGCAAAAGATATTATCAAGAATATCGTCGTCCAACTCTAATAGATAAAGGCAAAGATAAAACCCGTGATAACCAAAATCGCTCCATACTCGGTTGGATAAAACCTAATACCAAGTTCCGCTTTAAAATACACGTTAGTAATTTATCAAGTGTAGAATTAGGTGCTTTATTATGGATACTTTCTTTGGATGATAATTATTATCACCGCTTAGGCAGTGCTAAACCTTTGGGTTTCGGAAGCGTTCACTTAAAAATCAAGGATATGGAATTACAAAGTGGACAAGAATGGGCGAAGTTTTATGAAAATTTGTCCGAATCTCAAATCGCCCCTTTTTATGTTGAAACACATATTGAGGCTTATAAACAGGCTATAAAAGATGCGTATGGCAGAAGTTTTGATAATGTATCTTTTATCAAAGCTTTTAAAGTAGCTTTACGTGGATTTAAAGATAAATTGCCAGTGCATTATCCTCGCCAAGATGAGAAACCAAATCCACAAGGGGAAAGTTTTAAGTGGTTTACAGAGAATGAAAGAACGCATCATTTAGCTTTGCCAGCTTTAGAGGATGAAACAGGTTTGCCCTTATTAAAAAGGGAAACGAAAAGATAATCAAATTTGGCTAATTAGCCGTTATAAATTCTGTTGGAGTCCAAAGCTTTAGTTTTAGCTTCGCTTACTTCGTTTGGACTCCAATTAAATTTATAAATTTTCTTATATTTCAAAGACTTTTTTAATATCAAATACAATTTGTCAAGCAAAAAAAACTTGATTATCGAGTGTTCAACTATTCAACAACTTCAATTTCCACCCGCCGATTTTTCGCCCAAGCTGCTTTGCCATAAGCTTTTAAACGTGGTTTCTTATCTCCAAAACCTCTGGTTTGAATCTGAGATTCGGAAACGCCACGCTCGATTAATGCTGATTTAACCGCTTTTCTAGCGTCACGCTCGGCTGAGCGTATGCGTTTCGGAGATGAACCCCATGAGCCGCCACGAATTACGATTAAACTATCCTCATTCGCCTCGGATGGGTTTAAGCATCGTTGTTCTTTGCCATTATATTGTTCTTGGTATTCTGAGCAAGTCCATTCGCTGACATTGCCGACGGTATCATATAAATCATAAGGAATTGTAATGGGCATGATTTTATCCTATTTCTATAAACATCACAGTGTTGGAGTGCAAGCTTAACTTGCACTTTGTCTGAACTGTGATTTGTCTGATTAACTGATTAACTCTGATTAAAAAACCAATCCAAATCAGAGAAATCATACTAATCACACAAATCACAGTTC
>JALWSU010000393.1 GCA_026993485.1 Thiotrichaceae bacterium
CCACAAGGGATTGCCCCTACATCATTGTTTGTAGGGGCAATCCCTTGTGGTTGCCCTTGTGTAGGGGCAATCCCTTGTGGTTGCCCGGCGCTCCAGCGTGGGAACGAGAGTAAACATCACTCATTTAACATAAAACCGAACTTTCCCCGTTTGTAGCGGTTTATCTCCATCTAGAAGCCAAATTCTTGCTTGTGCAATATGAGTTCCCCGTTTTACAGGCCATAAAAATTCTCGCTCTTCGGCTTTGGTACTACCTATCACTTTATCATCAATTAGCCAATCAATTGAATCAGCCTCATCTAATTTAGTTGCTGATAATTTTAAGGCAAATGCTTCATATTCATCTGGTATCCGTGGATCCATAGCTAATTGTAATCCCTCAGTAGGTTGTTTTAAATATAAGGGAATTCCTAAATTATTCGGAGTTGTTACAATAGCTGTATTAGTATTAATTGTTGGTTCAGTGCCTGCTATAAACCATTCGATTTTGCTTGGACATGCTTTAGTCGCTCGTTGTCCAGTTGCGCGGCAAATCTTGACTTTCAACAATTTTGGGCTTTTATATAAAGCTCGACTCTCTCCATAACGGTTTAACTCTGCAAATACTGCTCGTAATACTAAAGCTGCTCCTGAGCCGCCTGAAACTCTAGACATTGGTTGTTGATCTAAATTCCCTAACCATACGCCTACTGTATAGCGGTAATTGAAGCCTACCGACCAAGCATCTCGATAATCAGTTGAAGTTCCTGTTTTTACTGCGGTTTGTATTGGAAAGCGTAATAATGCACTTCTACCAAATTCTAAATGTCTAGCATCAGAATCTGATAATATATCGGCAATTATACTACTAACTTCGGGGCTAAATACGCTAATTGCTGATGATGGACTAGCATCATTGTATAAAACTTTTAATGGGCTAAACTTGCCTTGGTTTGCTAAAGTTGCGTAAGCTTGCACTAATTCAAATAAGCTAATCGCACCATTGCCTAAAGCTAATCCATCTCCATAATAATCAGCAACTTTAGTTAAACTTTTCATACCTAATTGATGTAATCGCTGCAAAAAAGTCTCAGTGCCAACAAATTGAATGGTACGAACTGCCGGGATATTTAAAGAATTTCCTAGAGCATCTCGTAAGCGTAGGGGTCCATAATAATGATGACTATAATTACGATAGCTATGCAAACCAGTTCCAACTGCTTCCGCCAAAGGACTATCATTAATTAATGTCGCTGCCGTCCAACCTTTTTCTAATGCTAAGGCATATAAAAACGGTTTTAGCGTCGAACCGGGTTGGCGTGGAGTTGTAACAGCATCAATTTGACTACCTACTGCATTTGTAACATTACCTACCCAAGCTAGGACTTCATGACTTTGATGGTTTACAACTAACACCGCACCATTATTAACATTTTTCTGTCGCAAATCTTGCACACGTTGATTCAATATTTCTCCAACAGCGCGTTGAAGATTGCCATCAAGGCTAGTTCGCAAACGTCCCGAAGTCTGTAAATCCTTAACTGGCTGCGAAGTTTCAACATACTTAATAAAATGACTAGCTGGCACTAATAAATTAGAATCGCGCACACGCAGCGGACTTTTTAAGATACTTTCATAATCAGCTTGTTTAATAATACCCAATTTCAATAAACGCACAGCTAGGCGAGCTATCGGAGCTTCAATTTCTGTCGTACCTCGACGCAAATCCAAACGCCCTGGAGACCGAACTAAAACCGATAAAGCCATCATTTCCTTAATATTTAACGTATCTAAATCCCGATCAAAATAATAACGCGCCGCTTGTGCCACGCCGCGACGATTACTCGCATAAGGCACTTGATTAAGATAAAACTCCAAAATATCCGCCTTAGAAAAACGCTTTTCCAGTCGTGCCGCCTCAAAACCTTCTAACCAACGCGACCAAATAGTTCTAGGGCGTGGATGTAAAATCCGCACAGTTTGCTCAGTAATAGTACTAGCACCGCGTACCTTGCGTAAAGCAATAATATTTTGCAATAAAGCGTGCCAACGCGCCCACCAATCCGAACCATTATGTTCATAAAAACGCTTATCTTCAGCTAAGATAAAAATTTGCTGCAATAATTCTGGAATTTCATGCAAGGGCCGATATTCATGCAAATTCCAATCATTTTGATAAGTAATCGTCAATGGAGTTCCGTAACGATCCAAAAATTGAACTTTACGAACTGTGGAATTACTTACTGACAAACTTTCAGGAATTGGGTGTAAACTATTAATAGTTATAGTAAAAAGAATAATAATACCTATTAAAATTATCCAAATTAAGTATCGCATATTTACCTCAAAAAAATCTTATAAATTTAGGAGAAAATGAAAAGAGAAATTGGTAAAAGATATTTTATTAACAATTGCATATAAAATCTAAACCTTACAAATTATCTATTAAAATTCAAATAACAGCCATAATGGCAATAAAACCAAAATAATCAATGCCAGATGAAAAATCTAAACTGGGGTGTGTAAAAAGCTTATAAGGCTTCACGAACTCAAAAAATTCATCCAGTGTCTTCCGAATATAGCCCCCAATTCCAGTCCAGCAATAACATCATCTTTTTCCGTCTTTGCGGTTAGAAAAATAACTGGAATGTCTGCCAAAGTAGCATCTTGCTTTAATCGCCTGCACACCTCAAAACCATCCATATCTGGCATCATCACATCCAATAAGACTAAATCAGGATGTTTCTTTTTGATAGCAGCTAATGCAGTAACCCCATTTGGAGCAAAGCCAGGAATATAGCCATTTATAGCCACCATATCACCCAAAACTCCTAAATTTTCTGGATTATCATCCACAATTAAAATCATTGTATTTTTCTTCATTTTATTTTCTTGTAAATTAGTTTTTACTTACTACGTGATGTTACCACTTCCGCCTAGCCAGAACCAGTCAAATAACTACAGGGATGTTATATAAGCAGGGATAAAGTCAAAGGCAAAAAGCAACGATTTTGACTTATCCTTGTTTATATAACATCCTTGTAGTTAATTAAAGCTTTTAACTTTCGAGGTGATTAAGTCAGACAGACTCCTAGGCATCTTCTTGGTTACAAAACTGAACTATAGTATTTAAGAACAAAAATTTCACTATAAACGAAGTAAGCGTAGCTAAACCTCCGAGGTTTTCAAAACCTCGGAGGTTTTTGGGCAAAATCGTTATCTGAAATACTATATATATACTATTCCCACTCAATAGTAGCAGGCGGTTTCCCAGAAATATCATAACTCACCCGCGAAATACCTGCGACTTCATTGATAATCCGACTAGATAGCCTTTCTAAAAGCTCATAAGGTAAATGCGCCCAACGGGCTGTCATAAAATCAATAGTTTCCACAGCTCGCAAAGCCACCACATAATCATAATGTCGAGCATCTCCCATAACACCAACCGATTTGACTGGTAAAAATACCGCAAAAGCTTGACTCACTTTATCATACCAACCTTGTTTGCGTAGTTCCTCGATAAAAATCGCATCCGCTTGGCGCAAAATATCAGCATATTCTTTTTTCACTTCGCCCAAAATTCGTACACCTAAACCCGGCCCTGGAAATGGATGACGATAAACCATTTCAGACGCTAAGCCTAATTCGACACCAATTTTACGCACTTCATCTTTGAATAATTCTCGGAGCGGTTCAATTAATTCCAATTTCATATTATCAGGTAAGCCGCCGACATTGTGATGAGATTTAATAACCTGGGCTTTACCAGATTTAGTACCAGCAGATTCAATCACATCAGGATAAATCGTGCCTTGTGCTAACCAAGTCACATTGTCCAATTTCTTTGATTCTTCCTCAAATATTTCAATAAATAAATTGCCGATAATTTTGCGTTTTTGTTCAGGCTCAGAAATTCCTTTTAAGGCATCTAAAAAACGTGCCTCTGCTGCAACATGTTTTACCCGCACCCCCAAATGCTGAGCAAAAGTTGCCATAACCTGATCAGCCTCATGTAAGCGCAATAAGCCATTATCAACAAAAATACAAGTTAATTTATCACCAATTGCACGATGCAATAAAGCTGCGACTACTGAAGAATCAACACCACCCGATAAAGCTAATAATACCTCATCATTCCCGACTTTAGCGCGAATTTGTTTAATACTATCCTCAATAATATTAGCTGGAGTCCATAAAGCATCACAACCGCAAATGTCTAATACAAAACGCGCTAAAATTCTAGCACCTTGCCGAGTATGCGTCACTTCAGGATGAAATTGCAAACCATAAAAATGACGCGATTCGTCAGCCATACCAGCAATTGGAGCATTATCTGTTGAAGCGATCACCTTAAAATTAGGTGGCAATTTAACAACATGATCACCATGACTCATCCAAACATCTAATAAGCCATAACCTTCGGCACTGATATGATCCTCAATTTCGCGCAACAATTCCGAATGCCCCCGCGCTCGCACTTGGGCATAACCAAATTCGCGTTTATCCGACGCTTCAACTGCCCCACCTAACTGTTGCGCCATAGTGTGCATACCATAACAAATCCCTAAAATTGGTACCCCCAAACCAAACACCAAATCAGGAGCGCGAAAATTAGCACTACCTACAGATTCTGGACTACCAGATAAAATAATCCCTTTTGGCTGAAAATCCTGAATATCTTTATTTTCAATATCATAAGCATGAATTTCACAATAAACGCCAACTTCTCGAACACGCCGAGCAATCAATTGCGTATATTGAGAGCCAAAATCAAGAATAAGAATACGATGAGCGTGGATGTTTTGCATAAAATTTCTCGTGAGCTAATGTAAAACTGAGATTTTATAATCTCTAAAGACTTTACTGTCAAATCAATCCTTGACAAAACCATCACTAAATTCTTAAATTATTAAAATTTAAGTATCTTAGGGCGATTGAATCCTATTTCAGATAAATATTTTATACATAAACCTTTAAATATAATTCATTATGAGGATGCTAGAATGTTAGAAACAACGGCTGATTATCTGCGTCAAAATTTACAACAACAAGTTACTCGTTGCATTGAAAGTCATGAAGTTTTACATGTAAAGCAAGCAGATGGTGAATCTTTTGTGCTTATTGGCGCAGAAGATTGGCAAGCAATTGAAGAAACACTCTATTTAAATAGAATACCCGGATTAGTTGAAAGTATTCATCAAGCACATCAAGAGGTTTTAGACGAGGGGGGATAGTCTATTCTGTCCAGTCTTCCCATTGAAAATCTTTTCTAAATTTGCAAATGTCTGCAAAAAGACTATCGTTACTAACAAGTACTGCTTGAAATTCAATAACTGTGGAGGCGATAATCAAGTCGATATTATGTTTTTTTAATGCCTTTTTTCCAAGTTTTTTATATTGTTGATATTGTTCTTTTAGTTCACCAAATATCTCTGATGCTTCTTCGGATAAGGATAATATGGAAATATTTTGATTCTTCTTGATGAACTGGATGGCACGATAGGAGATTTGTTTTACTTCTTCATTTTCGGTATGTCTTACTCCGTATTCCATTTCATAAAGACTTAAAATAGAGGCACAAATTTTGTCATCTTTTCCCAATAATAGTATTTTTGAGGTTACTTTTTCTCGGTTTTGAGCATGTTTATGAGTGAAACAGCTTAGGATTTGTGTGTCTAATAAAAATCTTTTCATATTGAATCAAGCCTTTGGAAAATCTTTCATTTCAAAGTTTTCACGAAATTCTTTCATTTCTCTAAAAAAATTTTTGGTAATTTCTTTGTCTTCTATAGCGTATTGATCTGCTTCTTCTAAAAAGGCTTTCCACTTTTTAGCTGCTTCAATTGGTTTTTCTTCTATATCTTCGCTTTCTTTATTATCTCTTAAACTATTTATGATTTCTTCAATAGAATGTTTGGTTAGTGCGTTTGATTTGTTTTGTAAAAAACGTTCTATTGCTTGTTTAATTAATGATGAATTTACTTCAACCAAGTTATTGGGTAGGGCTATATCTATAGATATATGAATTCGGTTTTCTGTTACTGGCAGGGTTTCGTTCATGATAGTTACCTCTTGAAAAAATTAAAATTTTATCATTAAATAGAAACTTTGTTCTAATATTTTGATATAATGTCAACAGATTTTATCCAACTAAATGATTATAAAATTAATTTAATTTTATGATTGGTAAAAATGTGGCTGTAACTGATTGTTTTTAAGTCAACAGTATTATATAGTATATAACTAATTGATAATATAGCTATTTATCTAATGATAATTGCTAGACACACGAATTGCTGTTGACAAATTAGCCACTAATGATTAACATTCACCACTTTTTAATACCGAATTCTTTTGGAGTATGCCGTTAATGAAGACCGTTAGCGCGAAGCCCAAAACGGTTAAGCGTCAATGGTTTGTCATTGATGCTCAAAACCTCGTTTTGGGTAGACTTGCCACAGAAATTGCTAGACGCTTACGTGGCAAACACAAACCTGAATATACGCCACATTTTGATACAGGCGATTACATCATTGTCATCAATGCCGAAAAGCTGCGGGTGACTGGAGGTAAAGAAACCAAAAAAATGTATCACCACCATACTGGTTATCCAGGTGGAATTAAGTCGATACGTTATGACAAACTGATGGAAAAAGCACCAGAAATGATTCTGCGATCAGCTGTAAAAGGTATGTTACCCAAAGGCCCTTTAGGGCGTGACATGTTACGCAAGCTGAAAATTTATGTGGGTCCTGAACATCAGCAATCGGCTCAACAACCGATTCCATTGACTTTAAAGGCTTAGATTTTATATGATGTTAGAACAATATTACGGCACCGGGCGGCGCAAAAATTCAACCGCCCGCGTGTTTGTCAGACCCGGCGAAGGTAAAATTATTATTAATGGCCGTGAACTAGATAAATACTTTGGTCGTGAAACCGCCCGTATGGTTGTCCGTCAACCGCTAACAGTGGTAGATAGAGAAGATAGTTTTGATATTCATGTCACTGTAAAAGGTGGCGGGAATACTGGCCAAGCAGGTGCAATTAGACACGGCTTGACTCGTGCGCTGATTATGTACGATGAAAGTTTTCGTGAACCGCTACGTAAAGCGGGATTTGTGACTCGTGATGCCCGCAAAGTGGAACGTAAAAAAGTTGGTTTACACAAAGCGCGTAAACGTCCACAATATTCAAAACGTTAAATTATTTATTTAGTTCACTCTCGTTCCCAAGCTGGAGCTCACTCACTTATACACAAGGGCAACCGATTACCCCTACATGAGAAGACGGTTTACTTCGTTACTTCTTCGTTGGTAGGGGCAATCCCTTGTGGTTGCCCTTTGAAGCTTGGGAACGAGTAAAGTTATTTAGCCAATTATTATTTATTACTTGGGGGGTCGTTTAGTGGTAGGACAATGGACTCTGACTCCATCAGCCCAGGTTCGAATCCTGGTCCCCCAGCCATATTTCACTTCATACCCAGCCCTGCCGCTTGTTTAAAATTTCTCAAACCACCATAATATGACCCTCAATTAAATCAAAATAACAACATTTAAAAAAGGTATATTTATGGCCCATATTGTCATAATTGGCGCAGGTTTTGGCGGCTTAACCGCAATTAGAACCCTACGCAAACTAGGCTGTCGTGATCCAATCACATTAATTTCCCCACGCCCCGTCATGTTTTATTACGCCAGCCTGATCTGGGTACCAGCAGGACAGCGTACTGAAGCAGATTTAAGCGTACCACTAGATAAGTTCTTCAAACGTCAAAATATCAAATATCATCAAGGCACAGTTACTGGTTTAGACCCCAAAGCGCGAGAAGTCCAAACAGATAACGGCACAGTAGTTTTTGACAGTTTAATTATTGCATCAGGTGGACGCTTTATAAAAAAACTGCCAGGAATAGAACACACTTATACACCTTGTGACGGCTATGCAGCAACAAAAGCTTATACTGATCGCTTCGCCACTCTTGATGGTGGAACTTTAGCCTTTGGTTTTGCCACCAATCCAAAAGAACCTGCTGCTATGCGTGGAGGACCGATATTTGAATTTGTGTTTGGTATGGATACCTTGTTACGCCAACAAAAACGCCGTGACAAATTTGACCTAGTCTTTTTTAGTCCAGCCCCAGAACCCGGTAAACGTCTAGGCGCAAAAGCAGTTAAAGCCGTGCTAAGAGAAATGAAAAAACATAATATACGTACCCATTTAGGCCATAAAATGAAAGGCTTTAGTGCAGATACGGTACATACTGAAGGCGGCGACATACACTCAGATTTAACCATGTTTATGCCAGGAATGACAGGACCAACTTGGGCAACCAACAGTGGCTTACAACTCTCCGAAGGCGGCTTAATTAAAGGCGATGCCCAATGTCGCGTTCCCGGCTTCAAAGGCATTTATGTAGTAGGTGACGGAGCCAGCTTACCCGGACCAAAATGGATGCCAAAACAAGCGCACATGGCAGACTTACAAGCAATAACAGCAGCCAGAAATTTATTAGCAGAACAAAAAGGCGAACCAGCCGAAGAAGAATTTAAAACCGAACTGGTTTGTATTATTGACACACTCAACAAAGGCATGTTGATATTCCGTAACGACAAACGAACTATATTATTACCAAAAATGAGAGCTTTAAGCTGGTCAAAACGCTTTTTTGAATGGTACTACTTGCGGAATTATCGTTAAAATTTGTCTGAACCTTGATTATAAGGATTACAACATAAGGATTATAAAAAAAAATCAAGTAAATCCTTTAAATCTTTTAAAATCAAGGTTCAGACAACAAATTAACGATGCAAAATCAGTTCAAGCACCATTTTACTCCCAAAATAACCCAACATCAAAACTACAAAACCAATCAAAGTCCAACGTATAGCCTTTTTACCCCGCCAACCATAACGCCAACGTCCCCAAAGTAAAACAGCAAAAAATCCCCAAGCAACGATTGACAAAATAGTTTTATGCACCAAATGCTGAGCAAAAATATCCTCTAAAAAGACAAAGCCACTAATAAGACTAACAGTAAGCAAAATAAACCCAATAGAAATCATTTGAAATAACAAACTTTCCATCACCTGCAACGGCGGCAATCTTTGTATCACCCAACCTGGACGCTTATGATGCAATTGATAATCTTGAATAGCTAAAAATACAGCTTGTAACGCAGAAATACTTAACAAACTATAAGCAACAATCGACACCAAAATATGAACTGTCACCCCAAAAGGATGCTCAGTAGATAAAATCCGCTCAGTATGAAAATAAACATCTAAGCCAATAGTCAAAGCTGCAATTGGGAACAGCACAACAGCTAGATTTTCAACCGGCTCTCGCATTAAGCTAACTAATAACAACAAAGCAATAACCCAAGACATCAAAGATGCAGCCGTAAAAATGCCTAAATTCAAACCAGAAGGCGCGACAAGATTTTGATACAACACCACTGCATGTGCAATAACAGCTACACTGCCAAAAAGTAGTAAACCTTTTATCCGATAAAATCGTGATAAAGCAGCCACACTATATAAAAAAATTGCTAATAAACTAAGAATTAATAAATTCACAACACTTTTTCCCTAGCCAAAAAGCGTGATTTTTTCACCTTTCTCAAAAATTGGCAAGAGGAGATTGATTAAAATATTTTTACGAACTACAACAGTTAATTTAGTATGTACCCGTGCAAGAATAATTTGATCTTTTGGAATCCAAAGCTTTAGCTTTGGACGACCAAAAACTACGAAAGAATCCCGCCTTGAGTCAAATATTGAATAACTATATCAACGCATTCTTCTAATTCCTGTGTTCCAGTATTAATAACCAGTTCTGGATTTTCAGGCTTTTCATAAGGTGAGGATATACCTGTAAAGGCTTTAATTTCGCCTTTTTTAGCACGTTTATATAGTCCTTTTACATCACGTTGTTCACAAATTTCTAACGCACATTGACAATAAATTTCAATAAAATCGTTATCACCAATTAAGTTTCTGGCTTTTTCTCTATCAGCCTTAAAGGGTGAAATAAAGGCGGTTAAAATAATTACTCCAGCCTCAAGAAATAATTTAGATATTTCACTAACACGGCGGATATTTTCTACTCGATCTTCTTTAGAAAAACCTAAATCTCCACAAAGTCCATGTCTAACATTATCACCATCTAAAACAAAGGTGTGACAACCTTTTTGGTAAAGTTCTTCTTCTACTGCATGTGCCAATGTCGATTTACCAGCACCAGATAATCCAGTAAACCATAAAACAACACTTTTATGTTTATTGAGTTTGGCTCTTCTTTCACGGGTAACAGTGGCATGATGCCAAACGGTATTTTCGCTTTTTTTGGTCATTTGTTTATTCTATAATTTTTATAGACATTTTCAAGATAAACTACCTATGTCTATGAAATATCGGTTTTTTTGGGATAATTTTCCAACAAAACTAACATTTTTGTCTTGATTCGCTAGGGCTTGGTATTTTTCAATACACCAAATTGGTGTAACATTATTTTAAATTCATCGCCACATTCTGATGTAAACGCATCTTCTAGAAAGCTATCTTTGTATTTATCTACACCAAAACGAACTTGCGGTTTGTTCCAATTTTTGAAATGGTAAAGAAAGTTTTTCAAATACTATACTCAAATCATTGGTTACTTCATTGACTTTAATACCCATGTCTGTAAGTTGATTGAGATAAAAATGAGTTTTTTCTTTTATATTTCTATCACTATATATTTTTAATGCTTCAATCATATATGGACTATGCGAATTGACTAGTACATACACTTTATGCTGATTTACTAAATCAACCAGCAAATGAGCTAGTAGCAGTTGCCATTCGGGATGAAGATGATTTTCGGGTTCATCAAATATTAGTACATGATTAGAGTTTAGTTGATTATTTTCAGCTAGGCGTTGTAATAAACCAAAATATTTGATACCTGCTGCTACATTCATTAGTAAAATAGATTCTTTTTGACGTTGAAATACTATTTTTTGGTTGTGTTGTTCAAAGCTTCCTTGAATGATATTCTGAATATTTTTTACTAACTTATTAGTTTTTAAGTTATTTTTAATAGGGGTATTGGTAATTTTAATGTAAACATCCCAAAAAAGATATGGATATTTAAACGAAAATGGGCTTATATTTTGGGTAAGTTCTTGGTTTTGTTTAAGACGCAATACGCTATCAAAAAAATCAATCAAATCCCAAACAAAGGGAGTTTGAATAAAAGTAGTTTCTTTTAAAGAAAAATTCGTTGCTTGAAATTCAAAGCTTGAACATTGGTTTTGGGAAAATTTTATGGAGTAAATAGGAACTCCTTTATCTTGTACAATAACTTTTCCATCATTCGATATTTGCGAATCAAACACTAGATTAATCATAGTATTCATTAACTGTTGACGTGGCTGATTAGCTGTTGCCATGTTATCCGCTTTTATGATGCTGAAAATAAGCTTACCAAGTGTGCTTTTTCCAGTATCATTTTCACCAGCAATCACGGTTAAACCTTCAAAAATAATTTTGGCTTGCGGTAAGGGGCTTATATTTTTAATGATGATTTCCATAATTTAATTTAAATAACTGATGTTACTCACTGGATTTCCAAAAGCTCTTAAAATCTTATATTGATGATCGGAGTGCAAGGTTACCTTGCACGACTCGTTCAAGGTAACCTTGAACTCCAACCTCAAAACTCGAAGTGCAAGGTAACCTTGCACTCCATGCTAGAATGTTTTTGGAATTTGAGTGCGTAACATCAGTTACTTTAATTTGTTCATGTCTTGGGATTAGCAGTAAAAAACCTCCGAGGTTTTGAAAACCTCGGAGGTTTTGACCAAAATAATATAGAATAACGCATTTTATTATAATAATAAATACACCATTTTTTTTTGACAGCGTTTTCATTTTCAGATAGGCTGCTCATCGTAGAATAATGACTATTAACACTAAATAAACATGCAAACACAATACATTCCAGAAAATATTGAACCCAAAGTCCAACAGCTTTGGGAAAGTAAACAAGCTTTTAAAGCTTTAGAAAATCCTAATAAGGAAAAATTTTATTGCCTTTCTATGTTCCCTTATCCTAGTGGACAGCTCCATATGGGGCATGTTCGTAATTATACCATTGGTGATGTTATTAGCCGTTATCAGCGACTTTTGGGAAAAAATGTTTTGCAGCCTATGGGTTGGGATGCGTTTGGTTTGCCTGCGGAAAATGCGGCTATTAAAAATAATGTCCCCCCTGCTAAGTGGACGCGCGAAAATATTAGTTATATGCGTAAACAGTTAAAAAGTCTTGGTTTGGGCTATGATTGGGATCGTGAGTTGGCTACTTGTGATGCTGATTATTATCGCTGGGAACAGTGGTTATTTATCCAGTTATATAAAAAAGGCTTGGTGTATAAAAAAACTGCTCCAGTAAATTGGGACCCTGTTGATCAAACTGTTTTAGCTAATGAGCAGGTGATTAACGGGCGCGGTTGGCGTTCTGGTGCTATAGTTGAGCGGCGCGAAATTTCTCAATGGTTTGTGAAAATTACGGCTTATGCTGAGGAATTGTTACAAGATTTGGAGACTTTGGAAGGTAATTGGCCCGATTCGGTGCGTATTATGCAGCGAAATTGGATTGGAAAATCTGAAGGGGTGGAAATCCAATTCCAAGTCGATGATGATGATTTAACCGTTTTTACAACTCGCCCAGATACTTTGATGGGAGCAACTTATGTTGCTATTGCTGCTGAGCATCCATTGGCGAAAAAAATGGCAGTTCATAATAGTGAACTTAATGATTTTATTCAAAAATGCTCGAAAATTAGTACGGCTGAAGCTGATTTTGAGACAATGGAA
>JALWSU010000394.1 GCA_026993485.1 Thiotrichaceae bacterium
AAGTAAGCGTAGCTTATATATCAGATTGTTCTTGCACGGCTACTTACTTATGTATAAAAGAATGGGCTGGAGCGTGGGAACGAGAAAAAAAGCTTATATTGAAACAGATAGTAACTAATGAGGAAAACTTTATTATGGAAACACTCAAGCAACAAGCCATGAACGCGATTTCAATATTACCTGACACGGCGAATCTTAATGACATTATGGCAACGTTCCAAAAAATTATGCTGGAGGCCACAAATCATAATAATGGCACAGAAAAACCAGTTTCATGTTTAGAGTTAGCCTTAGCTCATAACTTAGTTGGATGTATAAAAGATGCGCCAGAAGACCTTTCAATTAACAATGTTTACATGGAGGGTTATGGATTATGAATCGATTAGTGATACTTGATACTGGTTTTATGACAGTATCATTCAACTTAAAAACAGATAATATACAATTGGTTAAGTCTATGATGGTAAAATATGCGAATGTGCCGATGTCTTTCGCCGATGCTTGTTTAGTGCGAATGGCTGAACTATACCCTAACAGTGCTGTATTAACTTTTGATAGCGATTTTCTTATTTATCGTAAACATGGTAATCAACCTATACCAATAATCATGCCATATACTCAGTAAATAATGAAAATAAATTACTCTAGGAGTTACGCATTTACAAGTGATGTTTTATATAATATTTAATAAAAACAATTTATTATCTACAGGATCAATCTGAAAGCCAGTAAAGATTTATCCTGTCGTCGCAACGAAACGAAACGAAGTAAGCGTAGCTAAGTAAGCGGAGCTAAATGACAAAAAAGTTTAGTTTGTGATCTTTTGGAGTATATATTGAGGATGAACCAGCCAAAAACTCAGTCATTTTTACCTAAAAAAATCAGGATATAACTAAACAACGAGCTGTTTTTACAATTAAAGGTCGAAAAATTAGATATTTTGGGTCCAGCGTGGGAACGAGGGTGAAAGGATGGAGTACAACGAATGGAAAACAACGAATCAAAACCAAATCATTTAGTTCATGATTTATCAAAGGTTTTATTCGTTGTCTTACATTCGTTGTACTCTTTTCATAGCTTAACTTAATGGCATTGACGCTGGAGCCAGGGAGCGAGGGGTTAAAATCCTAAACCATTTTCTATATAAAGTTTAGCCTGTTTGACACTTTTCTCACAAATATTAAGTGAAACCTCTCCCTCAAAGGGTAAGGTTTCAGAAATTAACCTATTTTCTTCTGACTGAAAATCAACTTCAATACCACCTTCAACATGAACTAAAGTATCTAAATCATTAATTTCAATCGACTGAACTTCGGCTTTCACTTGTTCATAATGAACTGGATTTAGTGAGCGAAGAACTTCTGGTGGGTTATTCTCAATATAATTAAAAAGTGCTTGGTTAAGCCAATTAATTGCTATCACTGGATTAGTCGGCTTATTAATTGTTATCACACGAAAATTATAGCCTAAAGCTTTCGCCTTTTCATGCAGTTTTTCAAGCTGTTTCGGCATTGCTTGGGTAGGTGCAACTTGAATCTTGAAAGCAATTGTTTTGTCATCGTTTTCGGCAATGACATCAAACTGTACATCGTCTATTTTCACCTGAGTTTGACATGAGAAACCCTTTTCTTGATAGGTTTGGGTAATCTGTTTAACTTTGGCATCATATAAGGCTTGAAGAAAATAGTTTTCAAATTGTTTGTTCATAAAATAAGCTCAAATTTTATAACCAGATAATATTGATAGCAGATTCAGTAACAGGAAGTAAAAAAATTTTTGATGACATATAACTATCTAATCTTATGATTAATATCAATACTATCAACCACAAAATTTTTCACCGTTCACGATCCTCCCTAATTAATTCAACACTATCATTGAATACACGTCCTTGTTGTTCTAATTTGTTTCGGAATTGACGAGTGGCTTTCCAACTTCAAAATCAGCTTGACTCTGTACTATAGTACGGAGTTTAAACTACCCATCAACTTATCACCTGAAGGAGTATATCACATGAAAAACCTAATTTTTGCCTTAGCATTGATAATCAGTGGGAATGTGTTGGCGGCTGATAGCCAATATCAGCTTGGTGTGAATGGCCTAGCTTGTCCTTTTTGTGTTTATGGTCTTGAAAAACAATTGAGCAAGTTGCCGGGGGTAAAGCAAATTGAGACAGATGTAAAACAGGGAGAGGTGCGTTTACTGGTTAAAGAGGGTGTGGTGTTAACTGAGCCTTTAGCCCGTGAGGCGGTGAAAAAGTCTGGTTTTAGCTTACGCTCTTTTAAGAAACTCAATGCCGGAGAGTAGCTATGCTAAAACTACAAGGCTTAACTTTTTGTTTCTTAATGCTAAATGGTTTCATGGCTTGGGCGGCTCCAATGACTTTCAATACTGCTTTGCCAGTTGCTGATGATGAGTTTCTGATGCGTTTTCAAAGTTTTGTCAGGCAATCGGGGAATGATCCCAGTACGCTAGATCGTGATCTGAAGGTTAAGGCTTTCGTGACAGTATTAGGTTATGGAGTTAGCTCAAAATTAGCTTTGTTTGGGGTGTTGCCATATTTAGATAAAGAGATGAGATTGAGCGTTAATAATCAACGCTGGCAGCGTAATACCAACGGCTTAGGCGATCTGACTTTGTTTGGTCGTTATACAGTTTATCAACAGAATCAGCTTGGGCAGACGTTTCGTATTGCGCCCTTAGTTGGAGTGAAAGTCCCTACTGGTGAGGATCAGGAAACGGATGCTTTGGGAGAATTGCCGCAACCGTTTCAATTGGGTACTGGTTCTTGGGACTTTTTCGCTGGCATGGTTAGCACTTATCAGACTTTAGATTATCAGTTCGATACTCAGTTGAGTTATAGAATCAACACTGAAGCTAATAATTTTGAAGCTGGTAATGAAGCACGTTGGAATATGTCTTTGCAATATCGGTTATGGCCAAGTAGCATTCAGCATGGTTTTCTCTATGCTGTTATGGAATCTAATCTTATTTACCGCTACCAAAATCGCATAAATGGCTATGATGATCCCAATTCTGGGGGGCTGAGTTTGTTATTAGCACCCGGTATTCAATATGTCACCAAACGTTGGATTGTTGAAACGGTTGTGCAACGCCCAGTTGTGCAAAATTTGTATGGAGTGGCATTAGAAAACGATTACACTTTTTGGGCAAGTGTGCGCTTTAATTTTTAATGGGAGGCAGCGTGAAGACGGTTTTGAAGTTTTTTGGCTTAATTGTGGTTCTAGTTACTATATTCTGGCTAATCTGGAATCCTTCGCCCCAAGAACCGGGATATATTTTTGTCAGTGCTTGGGGAGAGTTTAATGATCCCATCGGTATTGCTGTGAGCGATACGGAAGTTTATGTTAGTGACTCTCGGCATAGAAAAATTCAGGTATTTGATTTTGATGGTAATTTTAGGCGAGCCTTTGGAGAAAAAGAGTTAGGGCGACCTATGAATTTGACGATTCACGAGCAGGAACTCTATGTGGCTGATTATTGGAATGATAAGATTTTTATATATAGTCTGGATGGCAAATTGCGTCGCTCAATCGGTCAAGCCGGTAAAGGTCCTTTTGAATTTGACGGTGTTGCTGGTGTTGCTGTCAACAATAAGGGCGAACTTTTTGTAGCGGATTTTTCCAATCAACGTATTCAACATTTGCGGGCAAACGGAGAATTTATTGAGCAATGGGGAACGACGAAAAAAGTAGGTATAAAGGCAGGAGAAATGAATTATCCGACGGATGTTGCGATTGCGGCAGATGGCAGCTTGTACGTTGCGGATGGTTACAATGATCGGATACAAGTTTTCTCTAGTGAGGGAGAATTTTTACATAAATGGGGAGGCCCGTTTGCCCTTAACATAAGTGGAAGTGGCCCCGGTTGGTTCGCCACAGTGAGTTCAGTAGCGATAGGCCCGCAGGGTAATGTGTTTGCTACTGATTTTTATAATAACCGAGTGCAAAAGTTTGCGCCCGATGGTACTTTTTTATCAGCTTTTGGAGAAAAAGGCACCGGCTCTGGGCAATTTGACCGTCCAGTCGCCGTAGCGGTGGCAAAAGATGGCACTGTGTTTGTGACAGATTTGGGTAATAATCGCGTTCAGAAATGGCGAGCTAAACCCTAAGTTTATTTGTCGTTTCCACGTGCCAGCGTTACTGCTATGGTATTAAGCCCTGAAAAGAGTACAGCGAATGTTAGACAACGAATAAAACCTTTTGCAAATCATCAGCTTTAGTGTTAGATGAAACAAATGATGACAAGAAAGATGCAAAGGTTTCCTCTTTACAATAGCCCAAATCTTCACAGATATCTTTGCCTAAATAAACTGTGCAAAAAATAGTTATTATTCCAATGATAATTACTATAATTTGATGTTTTTTCATAGAGTTGGCAAAAATACCACAACTAAGTATAAATATAATTATTTTTAATATTGCAAGCATAAAATTATTGCTCCTCAGAACTAATGAACTTATGTGTGTGCGACTTGGTAATTAATTGTTATATATGGTATCAGTGAGAATCTTAATAATGCAATGGTGAAAAAGATATAGCGTTAACCGATCGCATAAAATACACCTAGAAAACCTGACAGGTTTTTAAAACCTGTCAGGTTTATTTTGAATTTATTTGCGCTGTGTTGTCATTCAAATTCGTATTGTTTTAAGTTATAATTCGTATTATACTAAAAAAATTTTCGTAAAATCATCCAAACCATGTATCGACGCTATAGCGAAACCTTACTCAAAGAACTATTAAACGAGTTCCGTATCTTATATCTGACAGGCCCTAGGCAGGCTGGAAAAACTACTTTAGCTCGTCAAATTGCCAACGATCTGGGAATGCTTTATGTCTCATTAGATGAGCAGACAGCACTGACATCGGCTCAAAGCGACCCACATGGCTTTATTGAGAGTTTTACTAAGCCAGTAGTGTTGGATGAATTTCAATATGCACCCGAACTGATTACGGCAATTAAATTAGCATCTGATCAGCTACAACCAGACCAATATGGGCGTTTTTTCCTCACTGGCTCAGCCGATATTTTCAGTTCGGCTAAAACACAGGAAGCTTTGCCAGGTCATTTAGCCAGAATCGAACTTTATCCTCTATCTATTACCGAAATAATTGGAGGCAATTTTAATTTGATTGATTTTTTGCTTGCGGATAGCTTATTTATACCCGATAATCTTCCAATACTGAATCGCAAGCAATTAGCCGAAACCATAATTAATGGTGGTTATCCAGAACTGCAAAGCAAAAGCCCTCGTGCTAAAAAAATTTGGTTCGAGTCTTATATTCAAGGTAGGTTATTCAAGGATTTTACAAGTATTTATAATCCTAAAGGTGATTATCACACCAAACTCAAAACTCTGATTCCTTATTTAGCTGGTTTAAGTGGCAACCTGTTAAAATATGCCAGCATTGCCAATGAGTTAGCTCAAAATGATAAAGTAGTTAAATCCTATATTGAAGTATTGGAATGGATGTTTATTATCAAACGTATCTATCCTTTTGTAAAAAACCAAGCCAAACGCCAAACAACTGGAATGCCAAAATTACATACGGTTGATACTGGACTAGCTTGTTATCTGCTAGGCTTGACAAAATCGCAGCAATTACTAGCTTCAACATTTTATGGTGGTTTACTGGAAAGCTTTGTAGTGATGGAATGTTTTAAACATCTAGCTTGGGCAGAAGAAACCATGAATATCTATCATTTTCGAGATGGGAAGAAAAATGAAGTAGATATTATTCTGGAACAAGCAGACGGTTATTTAATTGGCATTGAAGTTAAAGCCTCTAGTACAGTGCGAGAAAGTGATTTTAAAGGGCTAAGAAAATTTGCTGAATTGGTTGGAGAGCGGCTCAAGTACGGAATTGTTTTCTACACTGGTTCAAGATTATTGCCATTTTGCGAGAATCAACCTTTTTATGCTCTGCCGTTATCGGTATTTTGGTTATAAGAGTAAATAAAACGCTATCTAAAAAATCCTTTTAAGCATTACTCGTTCTCAAGCGGGAGCTTCACTGCTATTAAGTTAATGGATGGAGTACAACGAATGCAAAACAACGAATCAAAACCAAATCATTTAGTTCATGATTTGTAAAAGGTTTTATTCGTTGTCTTACATTCGTTGTACTCTTTTCATAGCTTAACTTAATGGCAGTGATGCTGGAGCGTGGGGACGATAACAACGAGGGTTGAAAATTAAGTATTAAGCAAATCCAAATTTCTCTAAACTACGAGCTACATCACTAACACTACGTCTACAAGCAATAAATGGAATTTTTTGCGCCTTAGCCTGTTTTCTAAAATTGTGCATAACATTATGACCAACAAAATCAGTAAATAAAATCATTAATGTGGCATTAGACATCCCAACAACCATTCCTCCTTGAGCTTTAGAGTGACGGCCACTAATATGTTTTAACTTTGAAAAACCTCGCGCTTTCAATAACTTTTCAATATTACCTAAACGATCTGCACCTATAAGAATAGCCATATATTTAATCCTTGATTTAACATTAAAATTAATATAGTTGTTGCCAAATAATTTGCACCCATTGTCTGAACCTTGATTTTAAAGGATTTAAAGGATTTACAGGATTGGGTTAAAACTGATTTATTAAACAATCCTTACAATCCTTATAATCCTTTGTAATCAAGGTTCAGACAATGGAAACTGATTGGTTTTATTTTGCAACACCTCTAATAATGCGCCTATTTTAATGCAAATGAGAATTAATATCAACTACTTTATAAGAACTTAACTTTCTTTGGAAAATAATGACAAATTTTCAGGCTCTACAATCTCGGTTTCCCCTCTTGCCAATGCGATTGCTGATTGCCGTCTCAAGGCAAATTCTTCTGCCTCTTCAGGGTCTTCAAAAGCATTACGCTCTAAAGTTTTTTCCAGTGCGTCATAAAGTCCAGCACGGCGTGCCATAGTTCGATGCTGTTGCTCAATATGCAACATTGAACGAATTAATTGAAAATGCACACCTTCTTGATCGCCTTCGCCTTTACAAATCTCTTTTAAAAGTTCAATATCTTCAGGTTGAAAAACTTGATTATCATCAATACGTTTACCCGGATAAGGTTTGCCCATAACACGCTCATATATTTTGGGTAAATTATCCTCAATTTCATGCTTTTCCATTACCCAAATTCGGCGAATTTCTTCTAAATCATCTAAGGTAATTAGTTCAAGATTTTTAACCGTTTCAGGACCTTCCCTTTGCACTGATTGTTGCGCTTCTAATAAAGCAGCTAATAATTTTTCACGATAAACTTGTTTATAGGGGCCATGTACCAAGCGTTTGGCAAATAATTTTAACTCACCTGACATTCGTCGAAAATCACGATGTTTGCGATCCTCTTTAATATCAAGCCACTTATTGCGAAGTAGCATTAATGGTAACATCCATTCCTTTTCTTCGTCATTTTGAATCATTGCCTGCATAGATTTATCTTGCTCAACCATTGTACAGACATAACAACCAAAGCGACTATCGCCGCAACTAGGCGTACTGGTATCAACAACTAAGGGACATTCGCCATCAGCAGTAGCTCCTTGATACATATTTAAAAGTGCCTTATTATCAAAATTCCAAGGATTTTTTACCTGAGTTACATACATCCAAACATCATCATTTGTCCAATCAGCAATAGGGGTATAAATCCAACTATTGGGCAAACTGGCATTAGTTGCTAATTCTTCTCTAGTACTGGTTTTCTCATGTTTTTTCATATTAGTAGCCCGCACTACACTTTCAGCCCTACGAGTTCCCAATACTAAAATTACTTGCCCATTTTGTCGGATAACATTATTAATAAAATGATTAGAGGGGTTAATTTTGAGGCGATTAGTACACCAACGGAATTTTGGACGAGGTGCGGGATAACCACGCCCAATCAAATTAACCCAAAATCTATCTTGAACTTCGGGAACTAAACGATGTGCAGTAATAGGCAAACCTTGCTCAATGGCAGCAATTTTCATAGCTTTTAGAGAATCTTCTACCCATAAAGCCACAATTGGATTTTCAACTAGGGTATCAGTACTAATTACATAGAGATGTTTAGTTCGTTTATTGGCAGGCAGTTCCGAAATAGCGTACCAAACTACTTGCAAAGCTGCTGTTGAATCTTTGCCGCCGCTGTAGCCGATAACCCAAGGTATTTCATCGCTTAAATAAAGATTTTGAGTTTTTTTAATTAATGCTTTGATAGATTTTTTTAATCCACCAGTAAAAGCGGTTTTATATTGCATTTTTTTGGTTTTCCATTTATGGTAGGGGGCAATCCCTTGTGGTTGCCCGACAAAATTTAACTAATTAATGTTCCTGCATTAATCAGTTTTTTCAGTGCCTCACTATCGCGCTTTAATCCAAACAGAGTCAGAAATAAATCCAGATTAGTTGCAAATAAATCTGCGCCTTTTCTATTCTTTTCTAACGCTCCATAAACAGCATGAAGTAAATTAGGTAAGTTCCATCGTACCAAATTACGGACATGTTCAGTATTTTCTCCATCTTCATGATATAAGTAGCCAATCAGTTCAGCATAACGATGTTGATATAAAAATGAGAGTTTGTCTTTATCTTCTGAGGATAAACGTCTCCAAAGTGCTGGGGCTAGGCTGGGATGAAATTTAATATAAGGTACTTTGAAATCTGGTAAGTATTTTAGTTCGATTAAACCCATTGTTTCTAATGCGGTACGGAGAATCATCCATTTGTTTTCGGTTAATTTTTTGGTTAAGTAAAGTATTTCTGGTTGAAATGTTCCTCCTTGAAATACGCCTAAAATTGGTAAATTGGCTTGAATTTCGGGTGTCAAAATCTTTGTTTCTGTGGTTTTCTGATTTCTTTTTTTAGCTAACCAATAGAAAAAACCAGTTTTCTCAACTTCCACCGTTAAATCTTTCAAGGAAACACTTAAAGCTGCCCATAATGGATTATCAGGAGTTTCAGTTATTTTAGTTGCTAACAGTCTCCCTAATTCTACTGGGTTAAGCTCTTTTTCTTTTAAGGCTGTGGCTAAAACTTGAATTGATAAGGGATGAAAATCTACTTGTTTAAATAAATAGATAAATTCATCTTTTTTACTATCTTCAATTTTGACATTTAAGAAATGCTCCATAATGGCTAGTGCATCTTCTTGAGTTAAGCCAGATAATCGTAAATATTCATTCTTTGGATAGTCTGGGTGGGCTAAATCAGTCGCAGAGGTGGTTAATAATACGCGAGTTTCTCCTAGTTCTGACCATTTTTTTACTGCATCTAATAATTCTTGTAATGGTTGTGGCGGAATCCTTTCCAAATGATCTAAAATTAATAAAGTTGGTACTTTTTGCAAAGCTGCGACGGCGGTGTCTAAATCTTTATTCAGTAAGTTGGCTAATTTTTTAATTGTAAAACCTAGCGCATCTATGCCATAAAAAGCAGCATAATCAATTGAATACACTTTTTTAAACCGACTGGAACGCTTTAATACTTTTCCAGCTTGAGTGACTAAATGCGTTTTACCTTGTCCACCAATGCCAGAAATCGTTAAACGGCGTTTATTATTTGGTTGAAACGCTTTTTTAATTTGAGCTAATTCTTGATGACGACCACAAAAAATTGTCATAATTTATTTTGTTCCTATAATAATTGAATTGTCTGAACTGTGATTATTTTGATTAACTGATGAACTTTGATTATTTTGATTAACTGATAATTGTCTGAACTGTGATTATTTTGATTAACTGATAATTGTCTGAACTGTGATTATTTTGATTAACTGATAATTGTCTGAACTGTGATTATTTTGATTAACTGATGAACTTTGATTAAAAATCAATCCAAATAATCAGGGCAATCACATAAATCAGATAAATCACAGTTCAGACAATCTCCATTATTTTTTCGTTTTCACACCTTAGCTTTGTAACAATAACAAATAAATCTTACAAACTGATGTTACGCACTCTCGTTCCCACGCTCCAGCGCACTCACTTATACATAAGTTAAATTGTCATTTCGACGTCGGCGGAGAAATCTTAAAGCCAGTAAAGATTTCTCCGCCGACGTCGCAACGAAGTAAGCGAAGCGTACTGACAAGATAAAAATTTATACCTCAATTAAATCAATTACTTAAATAGTTATGTATAAAATAGTGCGCTGGAGCGTGGGAACGAGAGAGCGTAACATCAGTGATGAACTTTGATTAAAAATCAATCCAAATAATCAGGGCAATCACATAAATCAGATAAATCACAGTTCAGACAATCTCCTCAAACACTTTACCCCGTTCTTCATAATTCTTAAACATATCAAAACTAGCACAGGCTGGGGATAGTAACACGGCATCACCAGTTTGCGCTAATTTCGCTGCTTCTATTACTGCTTCTTGCATGGTTTTTGCGAAAGAAACTGGTACAGTTAAATATTTAGCTATTAATTTTGCGTCTCTGCCAATAAGTACGCAAGCTCGGCAATGTTTTGCTACTATATCAGTTAATGGACTAAAATCAGCTCCTTTGCCTTCGCCGCCTGCAATTAAAATTATTTGTCCAGGTTTTTCTAAACCTTCAATTGCTGCAATTGTTGCTCCGACATTAGTACCTTTAGAATCATTATACCAATCAATGCCTTGCTTATTGGCTACCCATGCACAACGGTGTGCTAAACCTTTAAAGGTTTTCAATGTGTTAAGCATTGCTGCTAGTGGTAATCCAATTGCATCGCCCAAGGCGAGGGCTGCTAAAGCATTGGCTCGCATAATACTGCCTTGTAGGTGCATTTCTTTGGTAGCTAATAAAGGTGTTGCGCCACGAACTAGGTATGAATCTACTATTCTGAAATCAGCTTGATTATTGTGTAAACTAAAGCTTAAAGATTGGCGTTGAGCAGGCAAAGTGGCGACAACTTCAGGATCATCAAGATTAATGATGATTGTGCCATTACCTTGATAAATACGCTTTTTAGCCTTAATGTAATCAGCTATATTGTCATAACGATCCATATGATCTTCGCTGATATTCAAAATTACACTTGCTTTGGGATTTAAAGAATAGGTAGTTTCAAGTTGAAAACTGGACAATTCTAAAATATATAAATCTGGGGCAGGTGTGCGGAGCAATTCAAGGGCAGGTGTACCTAAATTACCCCCTGCTTCTGCTTGCAAGCCTGCATTTTTAGCCATTTCCCATAATAGCGTTGTAACAGTACTTTTACCATTAGAGCCAGTGATAGCGACAACTGGGGCATTGGCTGCACGGGCAAATAGTTCAATTTCACTAATAATAGGTATGCCAGCAGCTAAGGCTTTAGCAAGTGCAGGCTCTTGCAGTGAAATTCCTGGACTTATAATAATTTCAGTAGCTTGCCTTAGTATTTCTGGATCAAAACGTCCAGTTATTATAGGTAAATTGGGATAAGTTTGTTGACAACTTATTAAATTAGGCGGAGTTGGGCGATTGTCCATGAGACATACAGATTTATTTTGATTAATTAAGAACTTGACACAGGCAAGCCCAGTTTTTCCCATGCCCATAACAACGCTATGATAATTGCTACCATGTTTATACATTAAATTGCTCCACAAAATAAATTAAATTATTATCACACAACAATAGGAAAAATCTAATATGCCTACTATTATTGATGGTGTTTTTTTACATATTATATCAATTACTTTACATGTTCTCTCATTCGTTATCTGGATTGGGGGTATGTTTCTTGCCCACATGGCTTTACGCCCAGTTGTTGCCACTGTGCTTGAACCACCTTTGCGTTTAACTTTAATGTCACAAGTATTATCTCGATTTTTTCCTTGGGTATGGCTTGCAGTTATATTATTATGGGTAACTGGTTTTGCGCTGACTTTTGGCAAATTTGGCGGGATGGCTAATGTTGGCATCTACGTTCATATTATGTTGACAATAGCCGCTGTGATGACAATTATCTATATGTATATCTTTTTTGTCCCTTTTCTGAGTTTAAAGCAAAATGTTGTAGATAAAAATTTTCCAGAAGCGGGTAAAAGCTTAGCTACTATTCGTCAATTAATTGGTATTAATTTATGGTTAGGATTAATTGTCATAATTATTGGTACTGCTGGACGCTATATTTTAGGATAAATAATGGCATCAACTAAGGAACTACTTGATAATGTTATTAAGCGAATTAGCCAAATCATTCTTGGTAAAGACTTACAAATTCGTTTAGCCCTAACTTGTCTAATGGCGCGAGGGCATGTATTAATTGAAGACGTACCCGGTGTTGGTAAAACCACCCTAGCGCATGTATTAGCAAAAGTATTAGGTTTGAGCTTTCAACGGATTCAATTTACCAGCGACTTGCTACCTGCTGATATTATTGGCGTGTCGATTTATGACAAAGAAGATGGACAATTTAAATTTCATGCGGGGCCGATTTTTGCTCAAATGGTATTAGCGGATGAAGTTAATCGTGCAACGCCAAAAACTCAAAGTGCTTTACTCGAAGCGATGGAAGAACATCAAATTACAGTAGAAGGTGAAACTCGTCCACTACCATTGCCATTTTTTGTTGTTGCTACCCAAAATCCACTACACCAAATCGGTACCTTTCCGTTGCCAGAATCACAATTAGATAGATTTATGATGCGTATAGCACTAGGCTATCCAGAACATGATACTGAGCGAGCTTTGCTAAAAGGAAAAGATCGTCGAGAAATGATCAAAAAACTGAATCAAAGCATAACTCCGCAACAACTATTAGAAATACAGCAAACAGTTCCAAAAGTGCATGTTGCTGATCCCTTGATAGATTATTTAAAA
>JALWSU010000395.1 GCA_026993485.1 Thiotrichaceae bacterium
GTGTAGGGGCAATCCCTTGTGGTTGCCCTGTGTTTGTAGGGGCAATCCCTTGTGGTTGCCCTGTGTAGGGGCAATCCCTTGTGGTTGCCCTGTGTAGGGGCAATCCCTTGTGGTTGCCGTTTGTAGGGGCAATCCCTTGTGGTTGCCGTTTGTAGGGGCAATCCCTTGTGGTTGCCCTGTGAAAGTGCAAGATAGGCTTGCATTCCAATTCGCAAATCTAACCAAATAGGATAAATCAACAATGTTACTATTATTTTTTATATTTTTAGCTTTCTGGATAGGTATAGGCAGTTTTCTGCTTTTTTTTAAAAACCGACCAACTGGCAAACGCGAGTTTCTCAGAACAGTTAATCAACGGGTTTATGAACCGGTTGAAACCATTAATGTCACTTTAAAATTAGTGCCTCCAGTGATAAAAACCTTAAACGTGGACATGGATAAGCATGATGTCATATTAGTACTTGATCATTCTGGCAGTATGGGTTCAGCACCGGGTAGCCCTTTGCGCGAGTCGGTGCGGGCGATGGAAAATTTTGTCAAGCAACTCCCAGCTTCTTATTCGGTTGGTTTGGTTATTTTTGACCATGAAGCCCAATGTTTGTGTCAAATTACTGATCAGAAAAAACAGGTTTTAAGCGCACTAAAAACAATTGCTCCAGGTGGAGCTACGGAATTGCATCTTGCCCTAAATAAGTGTAGAGAAATTTTAGAAGAAGGGGAAGGGGCGCGTGATGGCGTTAAAAAAACTATCATTTTATTATCTGATGGTGGCAGCGATAGAAAAGCAGCAGATGAGGCCGCAAAATTAGTGCGTGATCATGAATCACAGCCTACTATCATATCTGTAGGATTTGGTCCTTATGTGGATGAAGATTTAATGAAAAGTATCGCTAGCACTGAGCAAGATTATATTCATATAGAAACCGCAGATCTTATGCAACCGTTGTTTGAGCGATTACTTGGAATTGTTAGTGGTAAAACCGCTCATACAGTTTTGGTTAATGAACAAATTAGCGCACCGCGTCCTTTTAGTTTAGAAACAACTGGAGAAATTTATCCCGTCGGTATTCATGAAACCAAAACCACACATACAACACAAGTATCATGGTTTTTATCATTATTAGAACAAAAGCCTGAAGGTGAAGGGCTAGAGTTAAATTATCGTCTTCAACCTGATTGCTTAGGTTGGCACAGTGTAGCGTCTACAGGGGCCGAAGCGCGTTGGAAAGGTGAAGATGATTATCAAGAAACCAGTACAGCCCCTGCTGGACCAAAAGTTTTAGTTTTACCTAATGGCTTTGCTTGGACATGGCCGCTATTAAATCCCCTGTTCTGGTTAATTTTCGGTCGCTTTTTTAAATGTCATCAACTAGCAGCTACAGTTGAAACCGTTCCAGAAGAATTATCCCCTTTACCAGAACCAGAACTACCAAAACCGCTATTATTACCTGATACTGATATTTATACCGCGAAGCTACGTCATGCTTTAGTTATCGGTTTAGGCGAATTAGGTGAATGGAGTCTGACTCGTTTCAAGTGGCAATTGCAGGATCGTCTTATAGATAAATCAGTTGTTGACTTATTAGTAATTCAAGATAGTGGAGTTTATAATCGCCCGACAGTGACTGTGAATACTTGTGCGCTTGAAGATGCAGAACGAGTGATTCTCCAACCAGATTTAAGACCCTATTTAGAAACCTTGCGTAATCAAGAGCAAGAACAAACCTCAGATTCACGCAATTGGGTGCCTTGGCGGCAATGGCTGCGTGAAACTCGTCCTTTAAGCACTTATACTGATGATCGCCGTAAAGCTCGTCTAGCCCTACTTTTGCAGCCAGAAGCAGTTGAAGAACGCATTAAATCAAGTGTTGAGCGTGTTTTAGAAACTGAAGGTATTGTCATCATAGTTGGAGAGGCAAGCGATGCCGAAGCTTCTGGCATGGTAGCTGAAGTTGCTCATATTTGCGCTAGTGCCGGCGCTGGAGTAACAGCGATTTTGGTACCACCAGGATTAATCAATTCTCCTGATACTACGGGAATGGTGAGAGAGTTGGAACTTATGTTGACAATGCGTGGCGAAAATATTACCAGTGATCGTGGTGGTAAATCTGTTTCCGCCCGACAATTATTTGATCGCATTCTTGTAGCGAATCAATCTCAGCAAAATGCGGCACAAACTTCTGAAAGCATTAGTCATTTATTATGGTCTCTATTGGCTTATCCAGAACTACTTGAACAAATGCCAGAGGCATGTTATCAAGTCGAAGTACAAGGGCAAATCTTGCCGCAAGCTAGTTTATGGCATTGGGTACGACAAAGAACCCTCAGTGATTTGATTAATCAACACTGGTTAGGTGCCAGCATCACCGCTAATCAGGTAAACTTGCCTGATGTCAAGCCAGAGGCAGTTCAAGAATATGTTAGGACTTTTTGGGATGAGAGCGATTTGCACCAGCGTTACCCGACTCAATTATTGAAAAAGTCCGCTTTAGTGGTACGTCAAGATAATCCCTTGATTATTTTGGAAGAAGCCTGGGAAATTCCCTTTGATAAACCCTATCATGAACAAAGAGCTTATTGTAATCAAGAACGTATTGCCTTTATCGCTTATTTAGAAGCATGGTGCTATACCATGCTAGAAACAGAGTTTCAAGAGCATCAATGGGGATTACTCACGCTTTTGGAAGCGGTGAGGGAAATTGAACAGGATTTTGAACAGAGTATAGACAAGCTCAATAGATTATCTGTAAATACTGCTTTAGTTGAACCATTATCTTTTATTGCTTCTATTTATACGGATTATCAAGTCGCCTTAGGTGGACTACGATCCAGTTTAGAGCGTTGGATTGCCGCACTTGTAGGTTGGCAGCCTGGGATGAAAGTTAATCCTTTGCCTCAAGATTTTGTACCACTTGGTGTGGAAATTGAAAAACAAAGACAACAGGCTGAGTCTGATTTACCTTTCCAAAGAGAAATTTTAGAACCATTTTACCAAAACTGGTATAAGAAATATGGAAATGACTTTTTGCAGCAACTCCGTTTTAGAGTAAAATCAGAAACTCAAGGTTTGGTGATAAAATTACAATTTTTCCAGACTGAACTGAACTATGCTGATGACTTATCCGCAGCATTCAATCAGGCATTGGAAGATTATAAAGAATTGGTGTTTCAATGGCCCACAGAAAACTGGGTAACTCCAAAAAATTCCACCCAATCATTACGATTGGGCAAATTTTCTGCCACCGCTTACCCACAAGTGAATCAAGTTATTAACCAAGATGATCCTTTTCTGACAGCAGCACTTTCAATCAATCCGTATCAACAATTAGCAGATGCATTTCGTCTGGATCCAAATAGTCCTGCTGTTTATGCTTGGCCAGAACAAGCGAATGCTGCACGGATTGCAGATAAAATTCGTTATCTTCGTCAACAAGAGCCGCAAGCTTTTTCTGCAAAAGCAATCGCAGCCATGCGTGATACTAGGCGACTACAAGGATTTTTCGGAGAACTAGCCACCGCAAAAGTCAGCATTGAAGGACAAACAATTTTACTAAATCGGGCTAATCAAATGTTTGAAGTCGGTTCAACTAGCCCAGCACGTCCGGGGATAGTGATATTTGAAGACGTAGTTCGTCAAGTAGTCACCTTGGGCGTATCCTTGACAGGTGAAATCTTACCTTTACCAGAGGATTGGCTCAGTGCGCCAGAAGAAGCGGTGAATTTAGTTGAACAAAATCCCCTAGTAATAGCAGCTACTGAATCGCCAGAATGGCCTATGTGGCAAGATGTCATATTGGGACTGGCTTTGGATAGAATGGATTAAGTCTTGAATCAAGCTAAAGTCGGCTATATTGGAAATGACAAACTCAGTTTATGAAGCTGTTGAGTATAACTGATGTTACGCATTCTTGTTCCCACGCTCCAGCGCAGGGCAACCACAAGGGATTGCCCCTACACAAGGGCAACGCAACCATAAGGGATTGCCCCTACAAACAATGATTTACTGTAGGGGCAATCGGTTGCCCTTGTGTATAATATAACTCGACTATCAAGTTTGTTTGTAAATGATTGATTATAGCCCTGAAAGGGCGATAGATACTAGCCTAGGGCATCGCCCTAGGATTATGTGCATGTATGATATGAAGCCCTGAAAGGGCGAGACATTATGTCTTTATGGACAAATCATTCCTGGGGCGATGCCCTAGGCTAGTATCTATCGCCCTTTCAGGGCTTAAATAAAAAAACTTGATAGTCGAGTATAAGAGAGTGAGTTCCCGCTTGGGAACGAGTAAAAAATTGCCTTAATCAGGATTTTCAGGATTTACAGGATTAAAGGCAGGGATAGTTTTTTGATTCTGTAAATCATAAAATTATGAAAATCCTGATTCAGACAAAAAAGTAACTACATCAAATAAATGCTGACTCATTTACAAATACGCAATTTTAAAGCTTGGGCGAAGACTCAAAGAATTCGCCTTGCTCCATTGACAGTGTTTTTTGGCGCAAATAGCTCTGGAAAAAGTAGCCTAAATCAATTGTTATTGATGTTAAAACAAACTGTTCAATCTCAAGATAGAAATATAGTACTTAATCTTGGCGATAAAACTAGCGTTATAGAACTTGGTACTTTTTGGGATATTGTCCACGCACATCAAGATAATGAACGGATTGCTTTTGAGCTGGAATGGCTGCTTCCCAAAGAGAAACAAATAGAAAACATAGAGTTTAATCAATCAGTTAAAGGTAATTCCATAAAATTTAGTGCCGAAATTGGTTTATTAAGTGAACTTCGTCAAAATATAGTTGTTCATCAAATGTCTTATCAATTAGGTGAACTGTCAAAAAATGGTTTAAAAGTGCAAATGAAGCGTGAAAAAAATAGTAACAACTATTCATTAAACACTTTCCCTTCATTGCTAAACAAATCGGCATTATTACCGCATCCTGTTCATTTTTATGGTTTTCCATCCGAAGTTTCCACACAATACGAAAACGCAGATTTTGTCTACGATTTGGCTCTTACTTTGGAAAAACGCCTACAAGACGTCTACTATCTTGGAGCCTTACGCGAACCGCCACAGCGATATTATATCCACTCAGGCGATATACCAGAATCGGTTGGCGGGCGAGGTGAACGAGTCGTTGATGCGATATTAGCAGCCTCCGATAAAATGATAAGCCTTGATTCTAAAGTTTTACCATTTGAAGCGATAATTGCTGATTGGCTAAAAAAGATGGGATTAATTGAGTCTTTTGAAATTAAACCAGTCGCGCCCAAACGACGTGATTATGAGGTGTTAATTAAAACTCTTGCTCTAACAGATAAAGTAAATCTTACAGAAGTTGGTTTTGGCATTTCTCAAGTTTTACCAGTTTTAGTACAATGTTTTTATGCTGCACAAGGCTCAACTACTATAATAGAACAACCTGAAGTGCATCTTCATCCTTCAGCCCAAGCGGTATTGGCGGATTTATTTATTGAAGCATTATCGGCAAAGGATGACAAAGGCAACAATCGGAATATTCAACTTATAATTGAGAGCCATTCAGAACATTTTTTGCGACGTTTGCAGCGTCGGATTGCCGAACAAAAGATTAGTCCTAGTGATACCGCGATTTATTTTTGCGAGATGAATGCCTCTGGTTCGATTCTGAAACCATTGGAAATAGATGATTATGGCAATATTAAAAATTGGCCAGAAAATTTTTTTGGTGATGAAATTGGGGATATGACAGCTATGACAGAAGCTGCTATTCAACGTAGATTGAAATCACATTCACCGCCTAATGAATAATTCTATTAGAATAGTTGACACTAATGTACCATTAGCAGCTAATTTTGAAGCTGATGTGAGTGATAAATGTATATTGACTTGTGTCAAACATTTAAAAGAAATCATGGAAAACGGTTGTATTGCTTTGGATGAACAGTGGAGAATTTTATGTGAATATATGCACAAATTATCTAGTTCGGGACAACCAGGTGTGGGTGATGCTTTTTTGAAATGGGTATTGACTAATCAAGCTAATCAAGATCGATGTACATTAGTGACAATTACACCTAAAGCTGATGATGAAATGGATTTTCTGGAATTTCCCAATCATCCAAAACTGCAAAATTTTGATCGTTCTGATCGTAAATTTGTGGCAGTCTCAGCGGCTCATCCAAACCATCCACCCATTTTACAAACGATTGATAGTAAATGGTGGGGATGGAAATACGCTTTAGCAGAATGTGGAATTGAAGTGTTTTTTTTATGTCCAGATGAAATTGCTGAGAAAGATGCCAAGAAAATCGGTGATAATTTATGATAGAGAACTCGCTGAGGGGTTAAAATTGGAAATAGTGAAGTTAAATTGCCTTAATACTGGTATCTAAGCCAAACCTGACAGGTTTTAAAAACCTGTCAGGTTTATTTTCCGTTGGAGTTTCAAAGTCCTCAGAGGTCTTATTTTTAGGTTTAACTTAATGTCATCACCTATTCAATCGGAAGAATTATTGTAAATGTAGTCTTCCCAGGTTGACTTTCTACAACAATATCCCCGTCGTGCTTCTCAATAATTTTTAGAACAATATCTAAACCTAAACCACTACCCTCACCAGGTGGTTTGGTGGTAAAAAAAGGTTCAAAAATTTTATCTTTTATCTCTGGTGGAATACCCTTGCCACTATCCGTTATCTTAATAACCGCATTATTATCTTGTTGACTCACATCAATTGTTAAAGTCCCTTTATAGTTCATTGCTTGTAAAGCATTATGAATTAAATTCATCCAAATTTGATTAATTTCATCAGCATAGCATAGTATAGGTGGCAGTGACTTTTCATAGTGCCTAATAACATTAACACCATGTTTGAGTTTATTATGATAAAGGGTTAATACGGTTTCAATGCTTTCTACAATATCAATTGGACTCTTTTCCCCTTTATCAAAACGAGAAAAACTTTTTAAAGCAAATACAATTCTAGCGGCACGTTGGCTGGCATTATCAATTGTTTCGATACTTCTTTGAAAATCAGATATTTTCGAGGGAATATCTAAAAGCTGTTGACTATTAGGGTTTTCTAAAAGAAATAAAAATGGTTCTATATCATTAAAAATACCCATATCCACTAAAGTATCTGCAACAAATTCAACTCTTTCAATATTATTCTTTTCTAATTGTCGAATTAGTTTGCGTTTTAATTTACGTTCTTCTTTCGTTGATAATCTGGGGGCTTTGTTTAATGCTCTTGTCACTAATTCCAAAATAGCCTGCTGTTGTTTTTTAGGTAGGGAAGATAAATAGTCAGGTAATTGTGCCAAATATTGATGTTTGAAATTATTGATAATACCAAGTGAAGAGGTAATTGCCCCAAGAGGATTATTAATTTCATGAGCAACCCCTGCTATCAATTGCCCTAAAGCTGCTAATTTTTCTGATTTAATTAGTTCCTGTTGGGTAAGTTGAAGATTTTCTAAAGTAGCTTGCAATTCTTTGTTTTGCGCTACTAATTGTTGTTGCAAATGATGAACTTTTAAATGAGTTTTTACTCGTGCAAGCACTTCCTCAACATGAAACGGTTTGATGATATAATCTACTGCTCCCAAAGACAAACCTTTAATCTTATCAGATGTATCATTCAAGGCAGTGAGAAAAATCACGGGAATATCGCGTGTTCTTTCATTTGCTTTTAATTTTTCACAGACTTCATAGCCGTTCATTTCTGGCATTTGAATGTCTAGTAAAATCAAATCTGGTAAAGCAAAATCAATAGACTTTAAAGCAAATTTGCCACTAATGGCTAAACGTATTTTATAACCCTGTTGACTCAACATTTCACTCAATATCTGTAAATTGGCATGTGTATCGTCTACAAGTAAAATATTGCCTTTTGATTCTGGCATTTTTATCTCTCATTTAATTAATAACGCTACTAAGGCTTGAATATGTTCACTCTTATCATTAAGAGCTGGAATATAATGAAATTCTTGTCCACCAGCTTTTAAAAATACTTGACGGTTTTCTTGATTAATTTCCTCTAAAGTTTCTAAACAATCTGCGGCAAAACCTGGGCAAATTACATCAACTCGTTTTAAGCCAGCCTTGCCGAGTGCAGTTAAAGTATGATCTGTATAAGGTTTCAGCCATTCTTCCCGCCCAAATCGTGATTGAAATACCAATGCCCATTTTTCTTCACTTAAATTCATTTGAGCTGCGACTAATTGAGCCGTTTTCTGACACTGATCAAAATAGGGGTCGCCTGCTATGACAAAACGCTTCGGAACCCCATGAAATGAAAACAATAATTTATCTGGTATGCCGTGTTTAGCCCAATAAGTTTTAATATGTGCTACCAAAGCTTGGATATAAGCAGGTTCATCATGGTAATGAGAAATAAAACCCAAATCAGGCACTCTGCGCCAAGTTTGCAAAACCTCCGCAACCGCATCAAAAGTCGATCCAGTTGTCGAACCAGAATATTGTGGATATAAAGGCAATACTACAATACGTTGCGAATTTGCTTGGCGCAATTTTTCTAAACCAGCAGCAATAGAAGGATTGCCATAGCGCATACCTAAAGCAACTGTGAATTTATCTCCCAAAGCTATGGCTAAGGCTTTAGCTTGGGTTTGACTAATACTTAATAACGGCGAACCATTTTTAGTCCAAATTGTCTGATATTTCTTGGCAGCACGGCGGGGACGAATACGCAATATGACACCATGTAAAATCAACCACCATAACCAGCGTGGTAGTTCCGTCACTCTAGGATCAGCTAAAAATTCGCCTAAATAGCGGCGTAAAGCCACAGGCGTTGGCGCATCTGGTGTGCCTAAGTTGACTAATAAAATACCTATTTTGCTGGCTTTATTCTCAAGATTTTCTTGGACAGCAGTGTACATATTAAATTTTTTCAATTTGTGTTACATCAACAAAATGCCCCGCTATCGCAGCAGCAGCCGCCATTGCTGGACTAACTAAATGAGTACGTCCCCCCTGCCCTTGACGACCTTCAAAATTACGATTAGAAGTAGAGGCGCAATGTTCGCCTGCTTCTAGGCGATCCGCATTCATAGCTAAACACATAGAACAGCCCGGATTTCTCCATTCAAAACCAGCATCAATGAAAATTTTATCTAAACCTTCTTGCTCCGCTTGGGCTTTAATTAAGCCAGAACCCGGAACTACTAAAGCTTGCTTAATTGTGCCTGCAATTTGCTTACCTTTAATAATTTCTGCTGCTGCGCGTAAATCTTCAATACGCGAATTAGTACAAGAACCGATAAAAATTTTATCCAGATAAATTTCAGTAATTGGCATACCAGCTTTTAAATCCATATAGGCTAAGGCTCGCCGTTTTCCCTCATCAGTTGCTGCTGGAATCGTACTATCAATAGCTGTCACCATTTCTGGAGAAGTACCCCAAGTTACTTGGGGTTTAATTGCACTAGCATCAATATGCACAATCTTATCAAAATGAGCATCAACATCGCTATGTAAATCATGCCAAGCAGTTACTGCCTGATCCCACCATTGTTCACTCGGTGCATAATGCCGTCCACGTACATAATCAATGGTTTTATCATCTACAGCAATTATTCCAGCCCGTGCGCCAGCTTCAATCGCCATATTACAAACAGTCATACGTCCTTCCATTGACAAAGCTCGAATCGCAGAACCTCCGAATTCAATCGTATAGCCAGTACCGCCAGCAGTGCCGATTTTGCCAATTATATAAAGAATAATATCTTTAGCTGTAATACCCGCACCGACTTCACCATCAACACTAATTAACATATTTTTAGATTTTTTCTGCACCAAACATTGAGTCGCTAAAACATGCTCAACTTCAGAAGTACCAATCCCAAATGCCAAAGCACCAAAAGCACCATGTGTTGAAGTATGCGAATCACCACAAACTATCGTCATACCAGGCAAAGTTACCCCTTGCTCTGGCCCAATAACATGGACAATCCCTTGACGAATATCATTCATAGTAAATTCAGTAATAGCATACTCATGACAATTTTTATCTAAAGTTTCAACCTGTAAGCGTGACACTGGATCGGCAATATCCGCTACACCACCCTCACGAGCAGTAGTAGGCACATTATGATCAGGAACAGCTAAATTTGCTTGTACACGCCAAGGTTTACGATTCGCTAAACGAAGACCCTCAAAGGCTTGTGGCGATGTAACTTCATGAATTAATTGAAAATCTATATAAAGTAAGGCTGCCCCATTTTCATCTACTCGTACCGTATGGGCATCCCATAATTTATCGTATAAAGTTTTTCCTGACATAATAAATTTTTTCTTCAAAAAATAGAATTGAATTAACTGATGTTAAGGAACGTGCATAAAATAATCTCGTCAACTTTGGGCAACCACAGGGATTACCCCTACATCACACGATTTGTAGTAGGGGCAATCCCTTGTGGTTGCCCTAGTTGTTTTATGCATGTTCCTAATTAAATAGGTTTCACCTGAAATCTAAATTTTCCAGTAGGATCAATTTCAAACGTCATTTCATGCTCATTGCCAGACATGACAACAACAGTCACGCCAATAGTAAAGCCAACAACAGCACCAACACCAGCAGCAATAGCAATAGTCACCGGAGCAATAGGTCCACCTGCTGCACCAATAGCTGCACCTGTCGCCACTCCTCTAACAAGAAAGGCTGAGCCAACAACTGCACCAGTACTAATTGCTGAAGCAACTGATGCCCCTACTAATGTCAATACTGCGGTAGTTTTAGCACCCTCAACAAATTTACCATCTTTAGTGACTAATTTATCTTCGTATGCTTCTAAATTAATCATTTTTCTGAATCTGGCTGGCATTTGTTCAATACTGGTAAAATTTGTTAATACCATAAAACTGCCATTTTTAGAAACTACTTCATCTTCAAACTGTTTATAAAACTGCTCATTATCAGCAAAGGTGAGCGTCCTCAAATTCTCATCAGCCAAAACTGGCGTTAGAAAAAATGCGATAGATAACAACCAAAAAGCCCATTTCATAAATAACTACTCCCAAGAAAAAATATAGAAATCAATGTATTGTACACATATCAACTGGCTTGATTAAAACATAAACTCTTTGTTTTTGCAAATAAAATACTGCTAGTCAACACAACAAAAAACCAGATTAAATATGTTATTCTCAATATTAAGATAAATCCCATATAAGTCTAAACGAAGTAAGCGTAGCTAAACCTCCGAGGTTTTCAAAACCTCGGAGGTTTTTGGCCAAAATCTTTCTCTGAAATACTATAGGCTACACAATCAACAAGGAAATCTAACAATATGAATCCCCTACCTGCTTTTAAACGAAGTTTTGCACATGGCGTTCATCCAGAAGGGCATGACGAACAAACAGCCCATCAGCCCATTCAACGAGTACCTTTTGTCAATCAATATATTTTACCATTGGGACAACATTTGGGCGTACCAGCTCGCCCCATCGTCAAAGTCGGGGAACGTGTACAACGTGGGCAATTAATTGCAGAACCAGGGGCTTATGTGTCTACAACATTACATAGTCCTGTAACTGGTTGGGTGCGGGCAATTGCGCCACGTCGTTCACCTAGAGGTGATTTACAAACAGCAATAGAAATAGAAGCTGATGCCTATGCTACTCAACGGCTTGAATCGAAACCTACTATTGATTGGGCATCTCTTTCAATTGATGAATTTATCAAACAGATTCAAAATGCTGGCATTGTTGGTATGGGCGGTGCGGCATTCCCAACTCATGTCAAATATGATTTACCTGATGGAATGCGGATTCAACATCTAGTGATTAACGGTGCCGAATGTGAACCTTATTTAACCAACGATCATCGCTTAATGTTGGAACGCCCCGAGGTTGTGTTACAAGGAACTGAAATTGTTAGACAAAAACTTGGAGCTACTCTTGCAACCATTGGTGTAGAAATGAATAAGGCTGATGCTATTGCCATTTTAAAAAAACATCTAAAACATTATCAACATATTCAAGTCCTACCTTTGCGGGTAAAATATCCGCAAGGTGCAGAAAAAATGTTGATAAAATCAATCTTTGGCATTGAAGTTCCTGCTGGACAATTACCACGAGATGTGGGAGTAACCGTTAATAACGTTAGTACTATTGTAGCTATTGCTGACTATTTTCAAACTGGAATGCCATTAATTGAACGCATTGTCACAGTTTCTGGCCCAGGTGTTGAACAACCAGCGAATTTAATAGTACCACTTGGTACACCTGTACGCGAAGTATTAAGATTTTGTGGCGGTTTAAAAGAGACAACCCGTGAAGTTATAATGGGCGGCCCGATGATGGGAATTCCTATCGCCAGCCTTGATGTACCTATATTAAAGGGCAGTTCAGGCATACTAGCTTTTACAGCTGCTGAAACCAGTAGACCCCCTGAATATCCATGTATTCATTGTGGGCGCTGCTTAGAAGCTTGCCCACATTTTTTAAACCCGTCACGCTTGTCAAGGTTAGCTAAAATAGGAGCTTATGCAGAAATGGCACAATATAATGCACTAGATTGTGTCGAATGTGGAGCTTGTAGCTTTTCCTGTCCATCAAATATTCCGATTGTTCAGCTTATAAAAATGGGAAAAGAGGAGATTCGTAAGGTTAAAGTATTGAATAAATAAATAGACTTGTCCGAAAATAAGGTTTTGCTACTTGGAGTCCAAAGCTTTAGCTTTGGCTGCTCTCCCAAACGATGTAAGCGTAGCTAAAGCTAAAATAACTGATGTTACGCTCTCTCGTTTCTACGCTCCAGCGTACTCTCTTATACATAAGTTATTTTGTAGGGTGGCAAAAAAAA
>JALWSU010000396.1 GCA_026993485.1 Thiotrichaceae bacterium
TAACAGTTCCACCGTTTCTTATAAATTTGTACCAGAACAGCCCTTACATGATAGTGGCGAATATCTCTACAGTCTGACTTTCAAACCAGATTTATGTGGCGGATTAAGTTACCGAATTCGCGTTTTTCCTTTTCATGAAATACTGCTAGATGCTCATGAAATGGGTTTGATGAAATGGGTTTGATTAAGGTGGGTTCGAATCAGATTTGATAGGATTTTTTTCAGGGCTTCTCATCTGATGTTACGCACTGGATTTCCAAAAGCTCTTAAAATCTTATATTGATGCTCGGAGTGCAAGCTTACCTTGCACGAGTCGTTCAAGGTAAGCTTGAACTCCAAGCCTTAGCAAATCGGAGTGCAAGCTTACCTTGCACGAGTCGTTCAAGGTAAGCTTGAACTCCAAGCAACGAAACGTAGTAAGCGTAGCTAAGTAAGCGTAGCTAAATGACAAGCTTAAAAAACTGTCCGAACTATTGCAAGATTTGCAGTTCTACTTCCTCTTATTTTGGTACTCAAAATTGACGATTTTGGTTTCGCCTGCCTGAATAGTGACTCTTTTGTATTTTGGATTTTTTAAATATCCATGCCAAGTTTTCACTTTGTATTTACCGGGAGGGATGTTATCAATTTTGTAAGTTCCGTCTGCGGCTACAACGGCGTAGTACGGATTTTTAGCCACAAACACAAAGCTGTGCATAAAATCATGTTGATCGCACTCAACTTTCATGCCATGCGATCTTTTTTTAAGGGTAATTTTTTTGGTGATTTTGCTGTTTTGAATTGGCTGGCTGATATTAATCTTAGTTTTTTTGGCTCTGCCAATGATTGCGTAAGCGTGGATGTTATGGGCGACTGGATCTGAATTGATTGCTGTAAGTTTGCCCTTATTTGCCATTACAGTGAAAAATGGTAAAAATTTGCAACCTTTTTGGTTGATGCTGGTATTTTTTTCCTCTTTAGGCCATTCTTTACCCTTTTTTACCTTACTTAGATAGACAACAACATTGTTAAGAGCATTGCCATTGATTTTAACGTATTCAACTTTGCGGCTACCAGTTCCACAAACGTCGGTGTCTTTGGTAATGGTGTACACTTTAGTGTGCTTTTTGGCATCGGCTTCTGAGCCGTTAAAGGTGACTTTACCAGTGATAGTACCACCATTTTTAATTGATATTACTTGGTATTTAGCCGCATACACTGGTAGGGATAATGTTGTGGCTACGATTGTGCTTATAATTAGGCTAAGTGATTTTTTCATAATCATACATTTTGCTGTTTGGTGAAAAATATTTCTTCTAGCATTTCAATAACAAAACGTCTCTGGCTACTGTTAGAAATACTTTTTAACATTTTAAGTAGTTTAGTACTACTTTGTTCAATATCCAAAATACGCAAAGTTTTTCCTATGTCACGCGCGATTGCGCCTTGATTTGCAAATGCTGCATCAATAATTGCATCTAAAGCCTTAGTATATCTTAATGTCGCTAAAGCTGATGCAGCTTGCTTGCGTACACCAGCATCATGATTATGTAATAAATTAATCAATTGTGCAATAATTTCATTAGATGTCATTGCTTCAACATTTGTTGAAATTATTGCGCTTATAGATTGGATTGTTTGTATAAGTACACTGGTATCGTGATCTTGTAAACAGTCTAATAAAGCTGGTATGGCTGCACTATTACCTAATAATCCCAAAGTATATACACAAGCTAAACGCATTTCTGGATCATTTAGATGGCTAATAAAGCTCTCAAAATAATTTGCCACTGGTGAGCGAACTGCGATTTGTCCTAAAGAATTAGCGGCTTCTCGTCGTAAGATTGGATCATCATAATTAAGTGCTTCAATCAATGCTTGGATAGTTTCTTCATTGTCGCTATTACCCAAAATACGAACACTTAGCTGTTGCACATCTGTTGCTATATCCAATTTGTTCTCAACAAATAAGCGTTCGCCCAGTTCTATATTTTCTTGAGCTATATTGATATATTCTTGGATTTCTTCAGAATTTTCTGCCTCTATTTCATTATGTTGGGGTAATTCTGTGGTGTGCATATTGTCCATATTGTCCATAGTAATAGCATCAAGTGTGGACATAGCTGGGCGTTCTTCAATTTCTATAGTGGGTTTTTCTATATCATCATTTTGATGATCATCATCATGATCAAATTGATTTTCTGAACTATTTTTAGGAAGTGAATTGACAGCAATTTCGCCTTTTAATGCAGCAATTACTATATGCTCTTGTTTTAATTGCATTAAGGCATTCAATGCTGCTAATCGAACGGGTTGCGCCTTATCTGTTATTGCCCAAGTCAAAATCGGCTCTGCTTTAGCATCGCCTAAGATTCCAAGTGCGGTTGCCACTTGGCTACGCAGATTTATATCGCGTTTTAGATCAGAAAGTATTTCTAATAAGGTGATTAATACTTTTTCATCGCCTAAATGGGCAAGTAAAGTACAGGCTGCGGAGATGACAGTATTATCAGGATCATTAATACATTGTCGAATTTGCTCAAGCAGGGGGAGAGGTTCAAGATTTCGTAGGGCTTTTAGTGTAGCTGCGCGTACTGCTGGATTTGAATCTGATAGCAAAGGAGCTAGTTTATCTAGCATAATTTGAGTATTTTCACTTGTGATCGACAAATTCATGCTGACTTTAATCGCCGCAGCTCGCATCTCAGAATCAGGATCATTAAGAAACCGCAATATAATATCTAAGTATTCTGACGCTCCCAGTTTTTCAAGCGCATGGAGAGCTGCAAGGCGGACATTAATATCTTCATCTGTCAAAGCGCGTGCTAATGCTTTGTGTGCTTTGTGTGCTTTGTGTGCTTTGTGTGCTTTGTGTGCTTTGTGTGCTTTGTGTGCTTTGTGTGTTTGAGTTTCATTAGAAAAACCCAGAGCAATTGCTGCCCGACGACGCTCTCTTGATGAACCATTTTCTAACCTATTGATTAAAAAAGCTTCACCATCACCACCGATTAATGCTAAAGCTTTTAATACTTCGCTTTCAATATCTTGACTATCTTCATCTTCTAAAATAGCAATTAAAACCGGCACCGCCTCAGCAACACGCATAGTTCCCAAAATTTCTACCGCTTTGAGCTGCATATCCCACCAATCATTCCAATCACCATAATCATCCCATGCCATATTTTCAGGACAACTTTGAGCAATTTCTAATAAAGGTGGAATGACTTCTTGTCCACCGATTTTACCCAAAGCCTCGACAATAGCGATTTTGACTTCACCATTGGGATCGTAATTTAAGGATTCTAAAAGTGGCG
>JALWSU010000397.1 GCA_026993485.1 Thiotrichaceae bacterium
ATGTAATTCGTGCCGTTTTGTTGCGTAGTAAGGCGAAAATCGTTAATTATCCGCCTCTTGATTTAAATGATGAAAATCATTTGGAACATTTGGGAAATTTGTTGGCAGGTAAGGATTACCTTGCAGCAAGTGGCGATAACAACAATAGAGCTGTTGCAAAATAAAAAATGGTTTCCATTGTCAGAACCTTGATTACAAAGGATTATAAGGATTATAAGGATTATTTAATTAATCGCTTCTAACCCAATCCTGTAAATCCTTTTAATCCCTTACAATCAAGGTTCAGACAATGGCTGCAAATTATTTAGCAACAACTCTAATAAAAGCATATAATAATCACGGTTACTCAAAAATCAGGAAAATAACAATGTCAGATACAGAAAAATATGTCTATTCTTTCAAAGAAGGCGATGGAACAAATAAACATTTGTTAGGTGGGAAAGGGGCGAATTTGTGTGAGATGACTCAAATGGGTATCAATGTTCCCCCTGGATTCGTGATTAGCACCAAAGCTTGTCTTAGTTATCTGGAGCAAAAAGCTTTGCCTGCTGGTTTAATGGATGAGGTAAGAAAGCAAATTCAAGACCTTGAAAAATCAACTGGTAAAAGTTTTGGTGATGCTGAAAATCCTCTACTGGTATCGGTACGTTCTGGTTCGGCAATATCCATGCCGGGTATGATGGACACTATTTTGAATTTAGGGCTAAATAGTAAGACTTTACAAGGGCTTATCAAGCAAACTAATAATGAACGTTTTAGTTATGATGCCTATCGTCGCTTTATCCAATTATTTGGCAAAGTCGCATTGGGAATCGACGATGAACACTTTGATAAGCATTTTGAAATCATAAAAAATAATGTCGGTGCCAAAGCTGATATTGATCTAAGTGCTGAAAACCTTAAAGAAATTAGCGAACATTTCCTAGAGGTTGTTAAACTCCAAACGGGAAAGCCGTTTCCTGAAGATGTTTATGAACAACTAGAGATTGCCATTAAAGCTGTATTTAATTCTTGGAGTGGCAAACGAGCGGTTGACTATCGTAAGGAATTTCATATCACCCCAGAAATGGCAAATGGTACGGCTGTCAATGTTGTTACAATGGTTTTTGGCAATATGGGTAACGATTCTGCTACTGGAGTAGGCTTTACTCGTGATCCTGGTACTGGTGAAAATAAGATGTACGGTGAATATCTGGTAAATGCCCAAGGGGAAGATGTTGTTGCTGGTATCCGTACACCAAAACCAGTGCAAGAAATGGAACAAGAAATGCCAGAAATGTATAAACAACTGGTTGAATTGCGGAATAAACTTGAAGCCCATTACCATGAAGTGCAGGATTATGAATATACTATTGAAAAGGGTAAACTTTATTGTTTACAAACCCGCAATGCTAAAATGAACGCGGTAGCTATGGTGCGTAGCTCAATAGAAATGCTAAATGAAGGGCTGATCACAAGAAAACAAGCCCTATTACGCATCAACCCAGAAATAATTGAACAATTATTACATCCACGCTTAGATCCAAATGATAAAACTGAACCCTTAGCTTTAGGATTACCAGCTTCCCCTGGAGCAGCTTCTGGAAAATGCGTATTCGATGCTGATCGTGCTGAAGTATTAGGACGTGCTGGCGAAAAGGTGATTTTAGTACGCGAAGAAACTAAACCAGAAGATATTCATGGATTTTTCGCTTCTCAAGGTATTTTAACTAGTCGCGGTGGTAAAACTTCACATGCAGCAGTTGTAGCGCGTAGTATGGGAAAAGCTTGCGTCGCTGGTGCTGAAGGTATTGCCGTTGATACTAGAGCTAGACACGCTATTATTGGGAATAAAATCTTGCACGAGGGTGATATTATCACTATTGATGGTAGTACTGGCAAGGTTTATATGGGAGAAATTCCAACGATACAACCCGAATTTTCAAAAGAACTCCAAACACTACTTGAATTAGCGGAAGAAGTAGCATCTTTGAAAGTCATGGCTAATGCTGACACCCCCGAGGCGGCTCAAAAAGCCCTAGAATACGGCGCGATGGGTATAGGTTTGTGCCGTACTGAGCGTATGTTTAATGGCGTAGATCGTCTCCCAATAGTGGTTGAAATGATATTAGCCGATACTACAGAAACCCGCCAAGCAGCTTTAGATCGATTATTACCAATTCAGCGTAGTGATTTCAAAGCCCTATTCAAAGTAATGTCTCCACGCCCTGTGACTATACGTTTATTGGATCCTCCCTTGCATGAATTTCTACCAACAGAATTGGAATTAACTGAAGAAATAGAAAAATTGCGGCAATTGCATGGTACAGTAACAGGCGTAGCGACTCTTATAAATGCCATTCGGGTGAATGAACGTCATCCAAATGATTTACCTATACCATTGCCAGCTCCATTTGATGAAATGGGTGAAGAACGGGTGAATGAAATTATCGCTAAAAAAGAGCTAACTCTTCGCAAAGTACGCGAATTGCAAGAAGTCAACCCCATGCTTGGACATCGTGGTGTGCGTTTAGGTATTACTTACCCAGAAATTTACGCTATGCAAATTCGCGCTATTTTGGAAGCTACAGCCGAATGTTTAAAAGACGGTATTGATATTCATCCTGAGATTATGGTACCTCAAGTTACTACTGCCCAAGAATTAAAGCGTGTCAAAAAATTAGTGGATAGTATCCAAGCAGAAGTTGAAACTAGTTATGATGTGAAACTCAAATTTGAGTTCGGCAGTATGGTTGAAGTAGTTCGAGCCTGCATGAGAGCATCAGAATTGGCTGGAGTAGCCGAATTTTTCTCATTTGGAACTAATGATTTAACTCAAGCAACTTTTTCATTTTCGCGTGAAGATGCAGAAAACAAATTTTTGCCATTGTACAATCAAACTGGTATTCTGCAAGATAATCCATTTGAAGTACTTGATGTTAAAGGCGTTGGCGAATTAATGCGGATGACAGTAGAATGGGGACGAAAAACCCGTGCAGGTTTAAAAGTGGGTATTTGCGGCGAACAAGGTGGACATCCTGATTCAATTAAGTTCTGCCATCATATTGATTTAGATTATGTTTCTTGTTCAGCACCGCGAGTTCCTATTGCGATACTAGCAGCGGCACATGCGAAGTTGTTGGAAGCGGAATATAGTATTTAGTGAGGCAGAAATAAAAAACCTGCCAGGTTTTAAAAACCTGGTAGGTTTGGCTTAGAAATAAAAAACCTGCCAGGTTTTAAAAACCTGGCAGGTTTGGCTTAGAAATAAAAAACCTGCCAGGTTTTAAAAACCTGGTAGGTTTTTTAT
>JALWSU010000398.1 GCA_026993485.1 Thiotrichaceae bacterium
GATTAATAATAATTCCGAAATTCGTGATAAGGCTGAAACTACTTTAGAGTTAATAGATCCAAATTGGCGACATACTCCAGAAGCACGAGAAGCCATTCCTGAAATGACCCTAATAGCCAGCACTAGCGACAATAATAAAATCCGTTGGATTGCCAGAGAAACCTTAAAGAAACTCGGAAAAGACCCAGAAATTATTTCACAGCAACTGTATTCTAAGCCTAAACAATCTATCCCTTGGTTTTTGAAACCGCGCATTTTGGTAGCAATTGCATTATTATTTCCAATAACTATTTGGTTTTTTGGTACGTCAGAATTCAAATTACACCAAACTTTGAACGAACATAGTGCTTATATTAATGCCATTACCTTTAATAGTGATGGTAGTTTACTGGCTTCTGGTAGTAATGATAAAACTATCAAAGTATGGAGACTTAGTACGGGTTTTTCCTGGCTGACTTTGACAGGACATAATCGGGCTGTAACCAGTGTTGCCTTCAGTCCAGATGGAAAATTATTGGCATCTGCTAGCAGGGATAAAAGCATAAAACTGTGGGAACTTAAGACTGGTTTAAGTAGCAATGAAGCACTCTCCACTTTAGAAGGACATGAGAAATCGATCAAAGTTGTGAAATTTAGCCCTGATAATCAGATATTAGCCTCTACCAGTTGGGATCATACCATCAAGTTATGGCAAGTCAGTACAGGTAAATTGCTGCACACTTTAACAGGCTTTGACGGAATGGCGACTTTTATTACTTTCAGTCCAGATAGTCGTTTGCTCGCTTCAGTAGCAAATAAAGAAAATATGATCAGACTTTGGGACGTATCTACAGGAAAAGAACTTGATAGCTGTATTGGGCATAAAAAACCTGTAACTGCTCTGGCTTTTACGCCAGATGGTAGCAAATTAGTCTCAGCCAGTAGGGATGGAACAATTAGGCAATGGAAAGTTGATGCGCTTAGAGAGCTAGATAGCCAAAAAATCGGTATTTTTAATTATCCTCTATCCTTTAGCCCTGATGCCAAGATGCTTGCGACAATACGTATAGGTAGATATGAGACAGTGATTATCCTATGGGAGGTTGGGACTAGACCACCAATACAGCGAATTCATTCTTATGATCTTGGAAGAGTTAGTTCTATTGCTTTTAGTCCTGATAATAATCTTTTTGCTATAGCGGCTAATCATGTTGTTCAATTGTGGAGTCGTTAGGCAAAGCTGACACTCGATTTAAAGACAAACCTGACAGGTTTTTAAAACCTGTCAGGTTTTTTGCCGTTATAAAAAGACCTCCGAGGTTTTTTCATTGAGGTTATTTCATAACAGTGTTACATTTAAATTTTTTTTGATTAATTAGGAGAACTATCCATGCCCATAACCATGCCCGAAGGTGGCACAAAAATTTCAATTAAAAATAATAAATTACAAGTGCCAGATAATCCCATTTTGGGCTATGTCCAAGGAGACGGCATCGGTCCTGATATTATGAAAGCTTGTCTGCGTATTTGGGATGCGGCAGTAAAAAAAGCCTATAATGGTAAACGTAAAATTTATTGGGCTGAACTTTTCATGGGCGAAAGCGCGGCGAAAAAATATAATGGGGAGATTTTCCCCGAAGAAACCCGCCAAGCCTTGCAAGATTTGATTGTTTCTATAAAAGGGCCACTAACAACTCCCGTTGGTAAAGGTTTTCGCTCACTCAACGTCACATTACGCCAAGAATTAGATTTATACGCTTGTGTACGTCCAGTTCGTTACTACAGCGGAGTTCCTTCGCCATTGTTGCATCCTGAAAATGTTGACGTAGTGATTTTCCGTGAAAATACTGAAGATGTTTATGCTGGGATTGAATATGAATCAGGTACTCCAGAAATGCGGAAAGTGGAAAAATTTCTCAAAGAAGAAATGGGTGCCAAATTTTTTGATGATTGTGGCATAGGTATCAAACCCATTAGTCCTTTTGGGAGTAAACGTCTGGTGCGGAAAGCAATACAATATGCGATTGATAATCATCGGAACAGTGTTACCTTAGTGCATAAAGGTAATATTATGAAATACACTGAAGGAGCTTTTCGGAATTGGGGCTATGAACTGGCACGTGAGGAGTTCGCTGATGAAACCATCACCGAAAAACAACTTTATAGCGAATATAATGGCAAACAGCCAGAAGGTAAAATCGTTATAAAAGATCGTATTGCTGACATTATGTTCCAATTAATGTTATTGCGTCCAACCGAATTTGATGTGATTGCTACGACGAATCTGAATGGCGATTATCTTTCTGACGCTATTGCTGCTGAAGTGGGAGGAATGGGCATTGCACCAGGCGCAAATATGGCAGAACATATCGCCGTTTTTGAAGCAACACATGGTACTGCGCCTAAATATGCGAATTTGGATAAAGTCAACCCAGGTTCTTTGCTTTTTAGTGGGGTAAATATGTTGGAATATATTGGCTGGAAAGAAGCGGCTGATTTAATCACAACCAAATATCCTGAAGTGATTAAGCAAAAAATCGTTACTTATGATTTTGCTCGACAAATGGAGAATGCAACTGAAGTCTCAACTAGCAGCTTTGCTGATGCTTTAATTCGTCAGATTGGATAATTTTTCCGAGTTCGGAATTTTAGTCCTGACAGGTTTTAAAAACCTGTCAGGTTTGTTCTTTAAGACTTTTTTGGAGATACTTCAAAATCATGTAGTTTTCCAGTATTATCAAGGTGCAAAACTGCACGTTTAGAGGCTTGTAAAGTAGAAACATGTTCTGTCTTAACATTAAAATGCTCCGCTAGTTCTTCTTGCTGAAGCGGAGAAGAAACTCGTTTTAGTTTTCGCCGGCGCCTGGTGGAATATTTCCGATACAGCGTCCAAATTCCCATTAACACACTAAGAGCTAAAAAGATCGTTACATAAATATGAATTGTCGAAAAAATTTCCAATATGCTCTTATGAGCAATCATTTGTACATAAAATAAATGAAAAAACAGTGCCCAAGTAATTAATTTTATTGCTGGTAAACATAGAAACAGCCATAAAGTCCACCATGCGTATAACATCAATTTAGAGCCATAGCGTTGCTTAACGGATTGTAAATCTGGTGATTCAATAATCAATCCTTCCATTTCACTTAAGTTAAATTCTTTTTTCTTCATAGTTTTTATTCCTAGTGGTTTATAATCAATGATCAAGCTCCAAAGGGCAACCACAAGGGATTGCCCCTACAAACAATGATGTAGGGGCAATCCCTTGTGGTTGCCCTTATGTATAAGAG
>JALWSU010000399.1 GCA_026993485.1 Thiotrichaceae bacterium
GGTCTTAATTGCTCAGACCTCCGAGGTTTTCAAAACCTCGGAGGTCTTTGGGTCTTAATTGCTCAGACCTCCGAGGTTTTCAAAACCTCGGAGGTCTTTGGGTCTTTGCAGCTCCAAAAAATCAACGTTCAAACGAATAACGCAAATCAACACCACTTTCAGTACTGGTTTCTGTTTCTAGCGTCAATCTTTTGGTTAAGTTATAACGCATACGCAAAATATTACGCCCATCAAATAAACCAATACCATAACTAATATACAAGCTAGGTGTTAAATATTTTCCTAACATCATAGCAGAATTTTCCAGCCCATCTTCAGTATCAATCCCAGCAGTATCTAATCCAAATGTTTGTCCTATTTTTTTAGTCAAACTATCCCCTTGTTGTAAAGACAGAGAAGCAAGAGCATTAACTAACGTATTTCCTTCACTTTTGCTGGCATTGGCAATGGGTTTACCCAAGATAATATAAGACAAAGTATTACTTTGATCAAACGGTGGCTTAGAAAATAAAGTTAATTTCGGTGATTTTGCCGTACCTTGTATATGGATACCTGCAATCACCTCCTCAGTTTCAGCGGTTGCTTTAATTTTACGATAAGCTTTTATATCTAAACCAGGATTATCTATTGGGCCACCAGCAAAAAATACACGCCCACGATCAATTTTTAAATTTTGTCCATAAGCTTTATAGCGACCATTAATAATATATAATTCACCATTTCCAAGCGTAACTTTACCCGGCTGATTACTCGCAATTACAGTACCACCAAAATGAGTTTTAAAACCTGCCCCCTCAAATCTAACCTTTTTACCTAAAATAATCTTAACTTTACTTGAAATAGCCCATTTTTGAGCCACACTTTTTGGCCTAGATTTAGGTTTAATCGGATTAACAATCACAACATCTTCAGACAATGCAACAGCTCCTTTTCCACTCGATGATGGTGGAGTAATTTCTGCTCTTGGAATCTTCACCTTGCCAGTAACATCAACTTTACCCGGTGCCATTTTAATCTTCAAATCCGGCGAAACTGATACCCATGCTGCTGGGATTTTAGCCACTTCAAAATTTTTCCCAGCAATATTTAACCGAAATATCCAATCAGTAGCAGACAATAATTTAGCCTCTCCATTCAGCTTTAATTGCCCTTTGCCAGAATTAACACTAGCCTGCATTTTTAAACTATCGTTTCCAAAACCGCGAACCATTGCATTGATTTTTTTCAATTCCAATCCAGCAATTGGTAAATTAATAGCCGCATTTTTCACTGCGATTAATCCTTGAACTCTTGGATCATTCAAGCTACCATTGATCTTCAAATCCAAATTTACCTTACCTCCACTTTTTTCAATTGCTGGAACGAATGTTGGTAAAATACTCAAATCGTCAAAATTCGCTTGAACCTTACCTTTCATAAATTGCTCTGGCTTTAAAGGCAATTGATTAAAATTCGGAAGTTTGAAATTACCATTAATACTACTGCGCTTCAAAAAATCGAATTTCAAACCAGCATTTAAACCACTTTGATTAATTGTCAATTTAAACGCACCACCTTTATAATGAAAGACTCTCTGTTCGCCATCTAAATCACTTTTCACTAAACCTCGTGAAACTGTGACGAAATTATCTAATTTTATGACTCCATTTGGTTCTAATCTAGCTTTCAAACTACCATTTAATTCGCCAGTTATACTTTTTATAACATTAGGGTTCAAAAAAGCACGGGCAAGATTTAAAGGTAATTTCTTGAAGCTTACCTCTACTCTACTACCCTTTGGTTGCCAATGCAACAGGGTACAAATTTTATTTTTACTGCTTACAATTCTCTGTACGCAACTTTGGGCAAGCTTAGCCTCAGTTGCAGATAAACTTAAAGCACTTGGCGCTTGTAATTTCCAATTTCCGAGCTTTGCAGTTGAAGCATTTAATTGTTCTAATTTACCCAACCAAGTGGATTGTTTTAAACCACCTTTGAAAGCTATTGAAAAACTGTCTTTCGGCAATTTCAATTTCGCCACCAACTTATGAGATTTAAAACTGCCTTTACCAGTTAAATTAAAACTTTCAATTTGAGTTGTACCTAATGATAATTTTTGAGCCACAAGATTTAAATATAAGCGTTTTTTAGTGAACAAATTAACATCAACATCAGCTTGAAATTTTTTCAATAGATTATCCTTAAAACCCAATGAGTTAGCTTTGAAATTAGCTATTATATGTGGCAACTGAATCGAACCACTTATACGTCCTTTTCCAATAATACTGCCTTTTAGTTCTGGTAACAAACTAGCAAGATTTGGTGCATTAATCCGCCAATCTAATCTGGAGTTATTTCCCAACTTGCCGTTAGCAATTAAACTATTTTTCGCCGATTTAAAATCAAAATATTTTAGATTATATTGATTTTTATCTATAATTATTGCAGTTTTCAGATGAAGCGGATAATTACGCAAATTACCTTTTAGGTGTTTAATTTGAACTCGCGTTCTTAACTTACCATTTTTGAAACTACCTTGACTACGCATATCTAGCGCAAGTTTACTTGGCACTTCAGGCCATTGACTGCCAAGATTGAGATTTTTTCCCTTCAGCGTCAGCTTCCAATCTAATACTGGTTTCCAATGCAATTGGCCATTTAAATTTAGATAGCCTTTTAAAATCTTGGCTTGTAAACTTTTTAAGTTTAGCCCACGATCATTACCTTGTCCGACGGCTTCCCACTGCCCAATTGGTATATCTTTGCCATTAATCTTAGTAACTAAATGCAATTTATAAGCTTGCGCTGTGCCTTTAGCTTCCAGACTACCACTTTTGCTACTAACTAAAGAAAACTTTCTGACCAAAGGCCATTGTAAATTATTCCAATTCAGCACCGTATTTTTAAAACGAGTATTCTCACCAGCTAAAATTCCCTCACCTCTAAGTGCAATTTTAGCTCCAGTTTGTGGAATCGTAATCTTTAAGTGATTAAGTTTAAACTTATCTTTATCAATTTTAGCCACTAATTCACTATTAATTCTTAAATGATTCGGCCAATCTTTCCAGTATTTCTTAACCGAGATTTTTTTAACATCAAGCCGAATCTGTCCAGCTAATTTGGGCTTCCAACTAACTTTACCACTTGCCTTGATTGCTCCTTTTAAGAGACTTGAATACAGCGATTTTAGTTGAAATTCTTCCAAATTACCTTGCCCTTTAACTATCCAATTACTATAAGGAATATCTTTACCAACCAATTGGGCATTCAAATCTACTTGATAATTTTG
>JALWSU010000400.1 GCA_026993485.1 Thiotrichaceae bacterium
CCTTTAATCTGCTGTCCAGCATTTTTTTCTATGAAGAAATCACAAAATTCTCCAATTCTTCTGATCTGAATATTGTTAAATTTATCTTTTAAAATAATAGTTTCTTTTGGATGAACGCTAAAACTCTGCGCGCCCGCCCATTCATTTTGCAAAGTCCCCAAAAAATTTACCATCTGCCCCACCGCACTTGATAGATGTTTAGGGGGATTAGCTTCAACCTTGTTCGCTACACCACCTTCTGTGAGTAAAGTGCGTAAAGACCACCCGGCACAGTAGCCACTCAACATGTCCAAATCGTGAATATGTAAATCCCCAGCGCGATGGGCTTCGCCTATTTCTGAGGCATAGACATGATTAAGCCAATAGTTTGCAATGACTTTTCCTGAGACATTTAAAATCAGGCCACCCAAAGAATACCCTTGATTGGCGTTGGCGTTCACACGCCAGTCAATCTGAGACAGGTACTCGTCAACAGACGCTGCGACATCTATTAGGGTTTTATGCTCTTGTTTATCCATTCGTTATCAGAAAAGCTGTTTAGTATTTTAGTGTGGCACACACTATAAAATGATGCGATCTTCTTGTCAAATTCAATACTTTCAATAAGTTATATTTTTAAGGTTTGGGTAAACAATTTGAATCAATTAGGAATTTGCTATTAAGTTCACTCAGTAAATATTAGCCATCTTTTTTTTATAACTATATGATTTTTATATGAAACTATTTAAGTTATTGTTTATTTGTAATCTGGTGATTTTTTTAATATTTACTAAATAAACATTAAAAATCAATGTGGTATGACGTAGTCTTTAAAAAGATTATTTCATAATCTATGCCTTATGGAATGATTTGATTTTAAGAAAATATTTTTTGTATAAATTATGCTATTATGAATAACAATACTAATTAATAGAGATGTCTCTTAATAAGCATTCTCCCTACCCCTAATTCCATCCTGCTGGGCAATCCTTAACTGTAGGTTATCTCTGTTTCTTTCTTGAGTATAGAATTTTTACCTACAGTTATTGAGAAGTTACTAATTATCTGGTTTTTAGTTTAAATATAAGCAATAATTAAATTTGAAATAGAATCTAGGATTACCCGATTTAGTTAAGTACACGCAGGTTTTTAAAACCTGCAAGCTGTATTTTATGCAATCGGTAAACGCTATAAACCTAATAGGAGAAAATCTAAATGCCTACTAATGTTAATGCCAATGCCTATGATGAATTTATAAAAGGTATTTGGAGAGAAAATCCTGTTTTTGTTCAAGTATTAGCTATGTGTCCAATGTTAGCGGTGACTAATTCGGCTGTTAATGCTCTTGCAATGGGGTTGGCGACTTTTTTTGTGTTGCTGGGTTCAAGTACATTGGTTTCTTTGTTTAAGTCGTTGATTCCTAAGCAGGTGCGTATTTCTTGTTATGTGATTATTATCGCTACTTTTGTGACTGTGGCTGATTATATTTTGCAAGCTTTAATTCCTGAAGTGCATAAGGAGCTGGGGGCTTTTGTGCCTTTGATTGTGGTTAATTGTATGATTTTAGGTCGTCAAGAGGCTTTTGCTTCAAAACATCCTGTGGGTTTGGCTATTGCGGATGCGATGGGCATGGGTTTTGGATTTACATTGGCATTGTTCATTTTGGGCAGTGTTAGAGAAATTTTAGGAAATGGTTCGTTATTTGGGATTTTATTATTTGGGCAACATTTTGAACCTTGGATTGTGATGTTATTGCCACCGGGGGGGTTTTTAATGTTGGGGATGATATTGTTATTTTTTAACTGGCTTAAGGAAAAGAAGGATAAAGTAAGAGCAGCAACTGAACTCGCTACAATGGAAATTAGCTAATGGATAATTTAGTTTGGATTTTTATTAGTGCATTATTAGTCAATAATTTTGTCTTGTCTTATTTTTTAGGACTTTGTCCGTTTTTTGGCGTGTCAGGTAAATTAGAAACCGCTTTGAGGTTGGGATTGGCTAGTACTTTTGTGATGTTAATTACTGCGCTATGTACTTGGTTTTTAAATACTTATATTTTGATCTATGCGCCCTATTTAAAAATTATTAGTTTTATTGTGGTGATTGCTAGTACGGTGCAATTTGTTGAAATGGTTATAAAAAAGTTTAGTCCAGCTTTATTCCGTGCTTTGGGTATTTATTTGCCTTTGATTACGACAAATTGTGCGATTCTTGGATTTGCGATTTTTGCAACAAATCGTGGTTATGGTTTGTTAGAAGGATTGGTTTTTGCGCTTGGCGCTGGTGGTGGTTTTACTTTGGCATTAGTATTGATGGCTGGATTGCGTGAGGAAAATGAACTGTCAAATGTACCGCCTTTGATGAAGGGTACTGCTATGAGTTTAATTATTGCGGGGATTTTATCGCTGGCTTTTATGGGGTTTGCAGGTTTGTTTAGTAGTTAGTTTAAAGTATCCAGTTCTTTAAAAGTGTTTTATTATTTGCTAACATATTACCAGTTAATTAACTAATACCTAAAAAAAGGCGTTTTATTATGCGTGAAAAAATTAAATTAGTATCCTCAGCTAAAACTGGGCATTTTTATACAACTAGTAAGAATAAGCGTACAATGTCTGAAAAATTGGTACTCAAAAAATATGATCCCGTTATTCGTAAACATGTTGAATATAAAGAGGCTAAAATCAAATAATTAATTAATCACTAATGTTACGCACTCTCGTTCCCACGCTGGAGCGCACTCTCTTATACATAAGTTTTGAAATAATTGATTTCATTGCGTTTAATCAGGAAACGCCTCACCGGGCAACCACAATGGATTGCCCCTACAAACAACGATTTACTGTAGGGGCAATCCCTTGTGGTTGCCCTTGTGTATAAGAGAGTGCGCTGGAGCGTGGGAACTAGAGTGCGTAATTAACTACAAGGATGTTATATAAACAGGGATAGGTTAAAATCGTTACTTTTTGCCTTTGACTTTATCCTTGCTTATATAACATCCCTGTAGTTATTTGACTTGATCTGGCTTAGAAGTATGCGTTCCCACGCTGGAGCGCAGGGCAACCACAAGGGTTTGCCCCTACATCGGGGCAATCCCTTGTGGTTGCCCGGTGTTTCAAGATTAAACGCAATGAAATCAATTGTTTAAAAACTTATGTATAAGAGAGTGCGCTGGAGCGTGGGAACTAGAGTGCGTAACATCAGTTAATCATCAATTAGGAGTAATTATATGCCCATTATTAAAATGACAGATTTAGACCTTGCCAATAAACGAGTGCTAATTCGTGA
>JALWSU010000401.1 GCA_026993485.1 Thiotrichaceae bacterium
TTATTAAAAAAACTAAACAAAAAAACTAAGGTTTTTTAATTATTTGGGAAGATTTAATTTTCCCTGATTGGCAACTGCATTCATCGCTTTTTTAATCGCATTTTGGTCTCCTAAATAATAATGCCTTATGGGTTTTAAATTTTCATCAAGTTCGTACACTAAAGGTATCCCGGTTGGAATATTGAGTTTAATAATTTCCTCATTGGAAAGGTCGTCAAGATATTTTACCAGTGCGCGTAAACTGTTACCATGTGCGACGATAATAACCCGTTGTCCTTCTTTAATTGTTGGTGCTATTGTCTGATGCCATAAACGTAGAACACGCACAGCAGTGTCTTTTAAACACTCACCAACAGGTAGATATTTTTTATCTAGGCGTTGATAACGCCGATCATGCCCTGGATACCTTTCATCAGTCTCTTCTACAGGTGGTGGTCTAACATCACAGCTTCTTCTCCAAATATTTACCTGCTCTTCTCCATATTTTTTTGCGGTTTCAACTTTGTTTAATCCTTGAAGTGCGCCATAATGGCGTTCATTTAATTGCCACTCACGCAAAACTGGAAGCCACATTAAGTCCATTTTATCTAAGACAATCCAAAGTGTTCTGATTGCTCTTTTCAAAACCGATGTAAAAGCAATATCAAATGTGTAACCCTCTTTGTTTAGCAAATCACCAGCACTGAATGCCTGTTCTCTGCCTTTTTCAGTTAAATCAACATCACTCCACCCTGTGAAACGATTTTCTTGATTCCAAATACTTTCTCCATGTCTTAATAAGACTAGTTTATACATGAGTTATGCCTTTATTTATTATTGAATGGTGTCTCTTAAACTGAGTTTTTTAATTAAAATAATACCAGTGCTACTCAGTAATTTTTCGCATTTTAACCTGTACTGCTATCTTGTGGCAACTTGAGATTAATTAAAGCAACTTTAGTTTGTAGGGGCAACCACAAGGGATTGCCCCGACATCATTGTTTGTAGGGGCAATCGGTTGCCCTTTTTATCGTTCCCACGCTCCAGCACACACTCTTATACATAAGGGCAACCACAAGGGATTGCCCCATCATTGGGGGCAATCCCTTGTGGTTGCCCGGTGAGGCGTTTCAGTAGGAAACGCAATTAAATCAATTAGTTAAAAACTTCTATATAAATATGCGTGGGAGCGAGAGTGCGTAACCTCAGTTATTAAAAAACCTAAAAAACTTCTGCTGTCAGTGCGTAAGTCCTATCAGTTTAGAAAATTTTGGCTCAAATCTTATACATTTTATAATGAGTACTAATATGATTTCTTATATAAATTTACTTTTAAAATCATATTTTTATAAAAAATATTTAATATGTATTATAAAATGACTCTCAAAAAATCATCACTTTTTGACATTTTAACAATTAAAGCAAAGTTTTAAAGCTTTAGACTATTTTAAAAAATTGTAATACACTATTACCAAATCTTAGTATCATTAACAGGAAATTTTTGTTATGGGCAGCAATGATTTGATGACTGACTTTGGAATGAAATATTTATCTGATCAAGTAGTGACTTCTCAACCCCTTACACTCCTTACACATGATGAGGACATTGAACGAGCAGCACGTTCTATGAAAGCCATGTCTCACCCGTTGCGCTTGAAAATTCTTTGCGTTTTGGGTGAATATGAATATAGTGTACAGGATATTGTTGAACAAGTGGGTACATCTCAAAGCAATATTTCTCAACATTTGGCTATTTTGCGAGATAAAGGTATTTTAAATTCGCGCAAAGAAGCCAATCGTGTTTATTACCATGTGGGTGATGTGCGTACCCTGCGCCTCATTAGTATGATGCGTGAAGTATTTTGCTCCTCTATGTGTGACTAGCAATCTGTATTTTATCCAGTTGTAATTCAAAAAAAGATTTTTCAAAATCGTTTTGAGTTAATATAATTGCAATTTTTAAATTTCACTCAAACTAAATATTAAGGTATTGTTATGACAGTTGAAAGATTTATCGTTATTGCCGCAGGTTTTTTTATTATGTTGTCACTTGCTTTAAGTCATTACCATAGCCCATATTGGCTCTGGTTTACTGCCTTTGTGGGATTCAACTTATTTCAAAGTGGTTTTACTGGCTTTTGTCCAATGGCGATTATTCTCAAAAAGTTTGGTATTCCAACAGAAGCGCAGAAAGCTAAAGCCACTGCTTAAATTGAGAGGTGGACACTTTTGGAACAATTTGTTGAATTTGCAGGCAATCACCCTCAGTTATTTTTAGCTTTCAGTGTCGTTCTAGGCTTATTAGTTTGGAATATTTTTGGAGAAAAGCTAAGTGGAGTGGTGTCCTTGTTGCCACAAGAGGCGACTCTTTTGATTAATCATGAAAATGCTCTGATACTTGATGTCCGTGAGGATAATGAATATACACAAGGGCATATTTTGAATGCGCTCCATATCCCAGTTAGCCAGTTATCTGCTAGAATGGACAAGCTAGAAAAATATCGCAATCGTCCTATCATAGCTTCTTGCAGGAGTGGCAGCCGTTCAGGCTATGCTTGTCGGATGCTGAAAAAAAACGGTTTTGAAAGGGTGCATAATCTTAAGGGCGGCATTATGGCTTGGGAAAACGCCGGCTTACCCTTGACTAAGGGAAAAACCAAATCAAAATGATATTGGCCAAAAACCTCCGAGGTTTTCAAAACCTCGGAGGTTTATAATCTATAAATGATATTGGCCAAAAACCTCCGAGGTTTTCAAAACCTCGTAGGTTTATAATCTATAAATGATATTGGTCAAAAACCTCAGAGGTTTTCAAAACTTCGGAGGTTTATAATCTATAAATGATATTGGCCAAAAACCTCCGAGGTTTTCAAAACCTCGGAGGTTTATAATCTATAAATGATATTGGCCAAAAACCTCCGAGGTTTTCAAAACCTCGTAGGTTTATAATCTATTGATAATTATTACAACAAACAAGGATAACACAGTGAAAGAAATGCCTAATCTGGGAGATGCCGACATTACAACACAAGAAGATTTTGGCATACAAAATGTTTATCTTAAAGATACATCTTTTGAAACGCCCCATTCTCCAAAAATTTTTCGTGAACAGTGGCAACCAGAGCTTGACTTAGAAATATCTAATAATATTAATAAGTTAGAAGATAATATCTATGAAGTGGTATTACACGTTACTGCTACTGTAAAAGCAGGCGAAAAAACCGCATTTCTTGTCGAAGTTCAACAGGCTGGTGTTTTCACCTTGAAAGGATTTACCCCAGAT
>JALWSU010000402.1 GCA_026993485.1 Thiotrichaceae bacterium
AACCTTAATTGCTTGTCCGGGTACAATCTCTGTCGTTGCAATAGCATTCCAAGTTTCACTATGGACATAGACACGTAATTGCCCATTATCATTACTTATGCAATATCCCTTTGCTCCTAGCATTTCTTCCCGTCCACTAACAACTGGTCGTGCGCGTATTTTTACTAGGGCGTGAATTACCCAGATAAAGAAAAATACACTCATTAGACTGATGCCCGCAATCAGCGGTCGAGAAAGAGTATAATCTGGTATGTCCGTGTCAAATAGAATAATCGAACCGATAATAAAAGCAATTAGTCCACCTATGCCAAGCGCACCAAAACTCGGTAGGAAAGCTTCGCCAATAATAAATATTATTCCTAATAGAATCAATGCTATGCCAGCAAAATTCACTGGTAGCACTTGGAAAGCAAATAAAGCTAATAATAAAGATATACCCCCTATTACTCCGGGCAAGATGCCACCTGGATTATACAGCTCAAAAAATAGTCCGTAAATACCTAGCAACATGAGAATATAGGCAACATTAGGATTAGTAATCACTGATAGTAGCCGATTACGCCAATCTGGGTGGTGAGTTTCTAATACTATGTCTAAAGTGGCTAATTGCGTTTTTTTTCCTAATATTTTGATTTGTCTTAAATTTATCCGATTCAATAATTCGGGTATATCTATGGCAATAAGATCAATTACGCCTTTAGCTAAAGCGTCTTCAGCAGATAAGCTGGCGGATTCACGCACTGCTTTTGCTGCCCATTCTTGATTACGATTATGCAATTGTGCTAAAGAACGTAAATAAGCTTCAGCATCATTGATCATTTTATGTGTCATGGTGTCGCTAGTTGAAGCATTGGGGGTTTTTTTCTCGTCGGAGTTCTTTGATTTATCTGGTGTTAGCCCTCCAAATCCACTTATTTGTACTGGTGTAGCTGCGCCCAAATTCGTCCCTGGTGCCATTGCAGCAATATGACTGGCATATAAAATATAAGTTCCAGCACTGGCTGCCCGTGCGCCAGATGGTGCTACATAAGTAATAACGGGTATTGGAGAGGCGATGATAGCTTGAACTATTTCACGCATAGCTAGATCTAATCCACCAGGAGTATCCATTTGTAATATAATTAATTTAATTTGCTGTTCTCGGGCCTTTTCTAAACCACGTTTGAAATAATCTGCTGTTGCTGGCCCGATGGCACCTTTTATTTCTAGTACCCATGCTTTGTTACTTGCTTGTACTTGGGTGGTGATGAGTATGAATATTAACCAAATAAGTTGTTTCATAATGATAATCCTTTGCGCTTTTATAGCATTATGCTCCAAACCTGCCAGGTTTTTAAAATCTGGCAGGTTTTCTAGGTGTATTTTATGCGATCGGTTAACGCTATATCATTTCGACGTAAAGAGAAATCAATCCTGGGGCGATGCCCCAGGCTAGTATCTATCGCCCTTTCAGGGCTTAAATCAAAAAACTTAATAGTCGAGTTAAAGCCAGTAAAGATTTATCCTGACATCGCAACGCAGTAAGCGATGCGTACTGACAAAATGTAATTTTTTCTGCCATGTACACTTACTTAACTGATAGTCCAATTCGCCCTTGAAGTACTTGATAAATGTCATCTAAAATTTCGGAATCGTAACCTTTTATCCATGCATTACGATTATTATCCCACCATTCTGATTCTACTTTTAATTGGGCACTACGCCAGATGCGACGTCCTTGCATTTTTATAATAACCCGGCTGCGGTAGGTTTGATTGTTTTCACTGTCATTAGCAGGTAAATATTGCCAAAAAGTACGAATATAACCGCTTTGTTTATCTTGTTCTTCTAAGCGAAATTTCCTTTTTGATAAAACATCGAGAACTCGAAACCATACTTCATCGTTTTTAAACCTAAAAAATCCATAATTGTCATGTAAATAAATTACTTTTAAACTCTTAGCATCATCTGGTGTTTCAATAAAAGTTTTCGGTGGCATAGATGTACAACTTACTACTAAAAGTAGTGCTATAATCAAGATGAAATTTTTTCTGAACATTTTTTCCTCTCTATCTCTATTAATAAATAAATAATGGAAACCCAAAACAAATGCAACAGTCTTACCAAGATGCGGCAGAACAGCTTTATAAAATGCTTGAAGAGGTAGTCTCAAAGCAGAGAACAGAATTAGCTAATGACGGGCTTGAGGTTGAGAAAATCCCTAAACAGCCAATGGCGGTTGAGATTGTGTCATTTTTATTAGTTAAATGTCTGACTGAGGAGCGCATGGCTTTTGATATGTTTCAACAAAAATCCCTTGCTTATGAAGAAGCTATGGAGGTAATTAAAAGAGCAGTAATCCAATATCGTGGGAATAATTTAGTGCCTCCCTTAAAACTCTAAAGGGCAACCATAAGGGATTGCCCCTACAATACCATCATTATTCTTCGTTTTCCTCGTTCTCAAGGCTTCACTGCCATGGTATTAAGCCATGAAAAGAGTACAGCGAATGTCAGACAACGAATAAAACCTTTGACTACTCATCAGCTAACTGATTGTTTTTTATTCGTTGTCTGAGATTCGTTGTACTCCATCCTTGAACTTAATGGCAGTGAAGATGGAGCTTGGGAACGAGTAAACGAGTAATCAATCTCAACTTGTTTCTTCTGGTTGTGGTAAAGGTTGCGTAATACCTTCTTTTTTAAGTCTATCCCAAATCATGAATAAGACTTTTGATTGAATTTCTTGAGGATGATGTTGCTTATAATTCACAAAATATCTAACGGTAAGATTTACACCAGTATTGGTAATTTCTGATAACCAAACATCATATCGAGGCAAGGTTTCTGGAATTTCTTCTAATTCGGCTAAAATTAGTCCCTTAATAAATTCCAAATCATCACGAGAGTTAATACCAATATTTAAATTGGTACGCAATTTGTCAAGTTGTACTCCATTGTCAACTATTTTTAAATAAATCGATCGATAAGTAAAAATACGAAACCAATTAAGCAGCCAAAAGAGTATCCATAATATAATTAAGCTAATTAACACCTCTCCTATGGTGATAGATTGTCCACTTATCATAAATAATGGAGAACTGTTAATTGCAACATTATAATACCAACCCCAAATAACTGCTATTACAGCCAAACCAAACAGAATTAATCCTATAAATTTAGAAAATAATGGAATTAAATCTTTTGTCCACATTTCATAAAAACGACTTTCTTTGTCTGTAGATTCTTTCCATAATTCCGTGAAA
>JALWSU010000403.1 GCA_026993485.1 Thiotrichaceae bacterium
TTATTGATTTGGTAAAGTGGGCGATTTAGTTTTAATTTTAGTTTGTCTTTATTCCATCTTTTTGGATAAATCCTCATTTTGTCATCTATTTTGAGTACATTAAAATTATGCTCATCACCCGTTAATATAGCAATCACCTTTTTACTATTTATTAGCCTTTTTAAATATTCATCTCGTTGTTCAATAATGCCTCGTTGTATCAAATTGTTGCCATAAGGGCTATGTTTGACAACTGCTCTGGGGGTATTGTTGCCGTGATACCACATATCATTTTTAACATGTCCACCGTTTGGAAATACAGGAGTGTGCTGGGTGACAAAAATCCAGTCAATATTGTCATTCTTATCTAAGCTTTTTAGCGTTTTTTCTAGCCATTCTAATTGTTTATCCATTAAGTAGCCGTGTAAATTGCCACCAGTTTCAGGATAATATTGTAATGAGGGAGCGTACCAATAATCTGAATTTAAGACAATAACAGCGATATTGTCATAAATATAGTAAAATACGTTTTCCTTGTAGCTTGGAAAGTCTTGCTGATTTGGATTGGGATCATATTCGGCTCCATCTTCACTTTCGGGGCCATTTGTTGGGTTCACAAATTGGCTGGCAAATACGGCTTCAGCTGAATCGGTTGCAAAAGGAAATTTATCAACTGAGATTCTATACTTAAATTTATGTATAACTGCCTCGTGATTACCCATGCCTGTAATAATCGGTAAATAATGTGCAAAAGGCTCAATAGCGTGTTTCCAATTCCGATATTCTAATTTCGTTTGTTTAATACTATTTGAGTAGCCATTAATCATGTCGCCAGTAAATTGCATAAAAGCCGCTTTTTTGAAACTAATAAGAGCGGCGATTTTTTTCATAATATAAGCATTTGTACCTTTAATATTACGCTCTCCACCTCCTTGAGCGGCACGAGAATCGCTGGCGTAGGCAAAAATAAAGGGTTTTCTACTGCCTTCTATTGGTGCGGTTTTAAAAGAATAGCTTTCGCTATAAACGTCATTACCTTTACGAGTTTCTACTGTGTAATTATAAACAGTATCAGGCAAGAGTTGATTTAAACTGATTTCATGATGAGTAGCGGGTTGAGTTTGCTTAAAAACCCCAATTGAGGTTTTAATGCTTGCAGTGGTTTTTGTCAAGGTTTCAAAAGAAATACGAACACTTTTGGAGAATTTACCCGCTTTAGAGAAATTAACAAAAGGCCCTTCGATAATAGAAGCTTGATTAATTTTAAAAGGAGCTTTTCCTGTGAATGCGATTTTGCCATCATAAAGAATGGTGCCATTTTTATTTACAACCCGATAGCCTAAAGTTCCTCGCCCAGTTTTTTGCCAATCAATCATATCATATTGATTCGCTAGGTTATTTAAAATATTAATGCTGGCTTGCCCCTTTTTGATCGAAGAAAAATGCTTAAAAAAAACTGGTTGCGGATAACGCCCATCTTTTGGTTTGATAAAACCGTAATAAAGCTTGCCTTTGAGTTTGCCAAAATTAAAAGCAATACCGTTATATGTACCTGTTGGATTACCTATAAGGTGGATAGATTTGGTTTTAACTGCTTTTAATGGAATTGCTTTATAAACTAGCTTGCCATTATTTTCAGCAATGTTCGGATATATGGCAGGTGTGTCAAAGGCGTAGCTATGACTCAAGCTGATTAAGAGTAATATATTGGAAAATATAAGTTTTTTCATGTTATTTAGTTTTAGGTTTGTTACAAAAGACCTCCGAGGTTTTGAAAACCTCGGAGGTCTGATTTTAAGGCTTAACTTAATCCTAATTCGTCCCAAATCGCATCAATTTTTTCTTTAACCTTGGGAGTCATCACAATAGGTTTACCCCATTCTCGTTGCGTTTCTCCCGCCCATTTGTTGGTAGCATCAAAACCGATTTTGCCGCCTAATCCTGATACTGGTGAAGCAAAATCTAAATAATCAATCGGCGTATTTTCAATCAGAGTAGTATCACGGACGGGATCCATGCGAGTTGTCATTGCCCAAATTACATCTTTCCAGTCGCGGACATTAATATCTGCATCTGTAATAATCACAAATTTGGTGTACATAAACTGGCGTAAAAATGACCAGATTCCAAATAGTACCCGTTTAGCGTGTCCAGGGTATTGTTTGTTTATACTTACAATGGCCATTCTATATGAGCAACCTTCTGGTGGTAAATAGAAATCGACTATTTCTGGAAATTGCTTTTGTAAAATTGGGACAAAAACTTCATTTAAAGCTACGCCTAAAATAGCTGGTTCATCAGGTGGACGACCTGTATAGGTGCTATGATAAATCGGATTTTGCCTATGTGTAATACGTTCTATGGTAAAAACTGGAAAGCTGTCTACTTCGTTATAATAGCCAGTATGATCGCCAAAAGGTCCCTCAGCTGCGGTTTCTTCTGGATAAATAAAACCTTCAAGGATAATTTCTGCACAGGCTGGTACTTGTAAATTATGTGTTAAACAGCTTGTTACTTCGGTACGACTGCCACGCAGTAAGCCAGCAAAAGCGTATTCTGAGAGATTATCAGGTACAGGTGTAACTGCTCCTAAAATGGTGGCAGGATCAGTGCCTAATGCAACAGCTATGGGAAAAGGTTCACTAGGGTGAACTTGTTGCCATTCTTGAAAATCTAATGCGCCGCCTCTATGTGAGAGCCAACGCATGATTACTTTATTTTTATCAATGACTTGTTGTCTATAAATGCCTAAATTTTGACGGGATTTATTTGGGCCTTTGGTGATAACTAGCCCCCAAGTAATCAATGGTGCCGCATCTTCTGGCCAACAAGTTTGAATCGGAAAGCGCGATAAGTCGATTTCATCGCCAGTTAGTACATTTTCTTGGCAAACTGCGGTTTTGATGACTTTGGGTGGCATGTTTAAAACTTGTTTAAACAGCGGTAATTTATTTAGAGCATCTTTAAAGCCCTTTGGTGGATCAGGTTCTTTTAAGAATGCTAATAATTTACCGACTTCACGCAAAGCAGTAACAGACTGTTGCCCCATGCCAAGGGCAACCCGTTGTGGAGTGCCAAATAAATTAGCTAATACTGGGATATTATGCCCTTTCGGATTTTCAAAGAGTAAAGCCGGGCCGCTGGATCGCAAGGTGCGATCACAAATTTCGGTCATTTCTAAATTAGGGTCAATTTCAATTGCAATGCGCTTTAATTCGCCTAATTCTTCCAGTTTTTTGATAAATTCGCGTAAATCTTTATATTGCATGATAAGTTATTATTGTTCTCGTTCCCACGCTGGAGCGTCACTGTCATGGTATTAATGGATAGAGTACAACGAATCTCAGACAACGAATAAAAAAAACAATCAGTTAGCTGATGATTTGTAACAGGTTTTATTCGTTGTCTGACATTCGCTGTACTCTTTTCAGGGCTTAATATAGCATTACCCGATTTAGTTAAGCACATTTACGCTCCAAACCTGACAGGTTTTAAAAACCTGTCAGGTTTTCTTAAGTCAATAAACCACAGAATCAAATTTGGTATCTTTTCGATGATTATGCAATTCTATACTGACTTGATTAGGCAAACAAGCGACAAAATCGCCATTGGTTTTCAGCCAACCAGCATGAAGACAAAATTTATTGTGGCAAGGTGAACTGATAAAACGAATCTCACCTGTTTTAACTTCAATCTGGCTCTCACCTAAACGCCCTTGAACGGTAACTGTTTGGGGATGCTGTAAATCGACTTGAATCGGTGCTTGGTTCATGACATAAATTAAGGCATAATCACTGGATTCCTTGCTGTTAGTCCAGTAGAGCTGATATAACCAGAATAGGAACAAAAAAGCGAAGCCAATAATGAGGCGATCAGCAATAGTTGTTTTGGCATAAATTGATTGAAGCAATGGCAACTCTATCACCTATAAATATCAACCTGATTGCTATTATAGCGGAGTACAACAGGAGTTTGCTGTTTGCTTTTTTTAGGTAATTTGTTTTTAGCTATTTGTTCTGCTAGCTTAAATTTTTCGGTTTGTTTACGCCAAAATTCTAGCTCTTCAGACAAACTCATTCCTTTGATTTGTTCTTGAATTTTTTCAGCACCTAAACGTTTCCACAACACACATTTTGGTTCAGTCATCATATCTAATAACCTCCGATGGAGAAAAAATATTTAAATGATTGTAACCTTTAATTATATTGACAGCATTGTATTTGGGAATTCGTTCCCACGCTCCAGCGCCGGGCAACCACAAGGGATTGCCCCTACATCATTGTTTGTAGGGGCAATCCCTTGTAGTTGCCCATTGAGGCTTGGGAACGAGGATAAATTGAAATTAGTGATATAATATCTTGTTTTTAATCAGTTGTTATAAGTTTCTGGCACCGCAGGCAATGTGAAATAAAACAGACTACCTTCGCCTTCAGTACTTTCTACGCCGGCTTCACCATGCAACTTTTCAGCTATTTGTTGCACAATGGCTAAACCTAGTCCATGTCCTTCTATTTTCTGTTTATGCTGTAATAATCTGGAAAATGGAGTAAATAATTGTTTTTGTGCTTCTTTGGAAATTCCAGAACCATGATCGCGTACCCAAAATCGTATCATACCATTTTTGGGTAAATCAGCACCGAGTTCGACTTTTGGTGCTGGCCCCCCATATTTAAAAGCATTACTAATGTAATTCGCCCAAATTTCTTCAACCCAAGGAGCATAACCCATAGCTATGGGCCAAGATTTTTGAAAATCTACACTAGCCTCAAATTGACTCCGCATATAATCTAAACGTTTTTCAATGACTTGAGACACAATGGCTGACATGTCTAGTGGTTTAATTTCTAGATTTTCATCTTGTTGAGAAACGCCTGCAAGTAATAATAAGGCATTAATGATGTCAATCATTTTGTTTCCAGAATCATTAATTTTTTGTAAATATTCGCGTTTTTCCTTTTCATCCAAATGCATTTCAGGTAGCAATAATAAGTCGCTTAGTCCAATAATGCCATTCAATGGATTTTTCAAGTCATGGGAAACTGTGCGGGCAAAGGCATTGAGTTCTGAATTTCGCTTTTCTAATTCAATTGCATATTTTTTACTAATTTGTAATTGTTCTTGTAATTCTGCTTGCAATTGACGAAGTTTTAAGTGCGTTTTCACGCGGGCTAAGGTTTCTTCATGTTGAATCGGTTTGGTAATATAATCAACTGCACCTAAATTGAATCCTTTAATTTTATCAAAAGTATCAGTCAGTGCTGTCATAAAAATAATCGGAATTTCTTGGGTTTGTGGTTGCGATTTCAAAATTTTACAAACCTCAAAACCATCGATACCTGGCATCATCACATCTAATAGGATTAAATCTGGTTGTGCATAATCCGCTTTTTTGAGTGCCGATTTTCCATCCGTTGCAACTAATACTTTAAAACCAGTCTTGCTTAAGAAGTCCATCAAAACATTTAAATTGGCGGGTATGTCATCAATAATTAAAATCGACTGTTGCGCGATTGGTTTATCTTTCATGTTTCTTCCTCTAGGTAGGGTTTAACCAGTTCACAGATTGCTTCGTCTTTATAAGTCTTCGCTAGTTTTGCAATATGATTGGCGAAAGGTATTAATTGTTTATCTATTTGTTTTAATTTCTCAATTTGTTCTAAAATGCCATTTATGTCACCCATCATGCTTAAATCATATAAAATAGATGCTTGTCTCGCAGGCAAGGGTATTGTAGAAAAGTCTTGATTTTCATCAATAGTTTTATGATAAGTAAGCTCAGCAGGTGGAGTTTTATAAATCCATTCAATCGGTAAATATTGTTGTAATTTAGTGAGAAGTTTGTCGAATTGAATCGGTTTTGGGATAAAATCGTTACAGCCAGCTTTCAAACTATTTTGGCGGTGCTGTTCAAAAACACTGGCTGATGATGCAATTACTATTAAAGATTTGAACTCAGCGATTTGTCTCAATCGCCTACAAAATTCAAAACCATCCATAATTGGCATCATTAAATCTAAGATAATCAAATCTGGATGATATTCATAGACTTTTTTGAAACCCTCTTCAGCACTGTCAGCTTCTATAATCTCAAAACCCAAAGGTGCTAAAAACTTTTGCAGTATTAAACGATTTTCTAAGGCATCATCAATTACTAATATTTTGAGCGGATAAACTAGCTGTTTATCTTTGGTTTTATAACCTATAGGTATAGGTGTAGTTTCAGTTTGAACAGCTGCTTCTTCAACTTCAGGTAAATCTAGTAATGTCCAAAATGTACTGCCTTGATCAACTATACTATCTACATGTAATTCTCCGCCCATCATTTCGATTAAGTTTTTCGTAATCGCCAAACCTAAACCAGTTCCTTCAGTTTGAAGACTTTTATCCCCAACTTGTTGAAAAGGCTTAAATATATTTTGCATATCTTCAGGTGCAATGCCAATGCCTGTATCTTCCACTTGAAAACGGAGTTTTCCATTTTGCACAAATACTTTTAGAGTGACACTACCCTTGTTGGTGAATTTAATCGCATTATTGAGTAAATTGATCAGAATTTGCCGTAATCGCGTTTCATCTCCATGAACCACCAGTGGAAGAGGTGAAAGTACTTGATATATAAATTCAATACCCTTTTGTTTGGCACGTATTCTGAATATTTCAGTAATTCCTTGAAGAAAATCTGTAAGATTAAAATCTTTGGGTGAAATGTCGAATTTACCAGCTTCAATTTTAGATAAGTCTAAAATATCATTAATCAGGGTTAATAAATGCTTAGCACAACGCTCAATAATACTGATACTGTTTTGGTATTTTTCTGATAAGTCTTTATCACGAGCTAAAATTTGGGTGTAGCCCAATATACCATTAAGAGGTGTGCGTAATTCATGGCTCATATTTGCCAGAAAAGCACTTTTAGCACGGTTGGCGGCTTCGGCAGCTTTAGCGGCTTGTTGTAATTTTTCTTCGGTTTGCTTACGTTTAGTAATATCAACAATAATACCAACAACTGATTCAAGCTCTCCTTTTTCATTAGGAATCCTGGTGACAGAAACATAAGCCCAGAATATGCTACCGTTTTTTCTTATAAATCGTTTTTCAATCTGATATTTGTCAATTTTATTTTCTGTAAGCAATTTAAAGTTTTTCCGACTGATTTCAATATCATCTGTGGGAGTTATATCAAGGTAAGTTAGTTGGGTAAGTTCTTCATTGGTGTAGCCAGTCATTTCTAACCATTTGCTATTATATTGGGTAAAGCGCCCATTGGCATTTGCAAGCATAATTCCAACTGCGGCGTTGTCAAAAATAGCGCGTAAATGATTTTCTCTTTGTCGTAATGTTTGAGTTCTTTCCATAACTTGTTGTTCTAATTTGTTATTATATTCTTTACGTTCGGTTATGTCTTGTATTAATTCAACTAAATAAACGACTTTACCTTGACTTATTACACAACGTACTGAGCTACTGACATAAATTATTTGTCCATTTTTGCAGATCAACCTTTTATCTAAGGTGTATCCATTAATTTTTCCAGCAAGCAATTGTTTAAAAAGTTTGATATTATTAGCCAAGTCATCAGGATGAGTAAGTGTTTGCCAATTTTTGTGAAGCAGTTCTGTCCGTGAATAGCCTAACATTTGACATAATTTATTATTGAACTGCAGCCAGTCTGCTGAGGGTAAGGTAATTGCCATTCCAATTAGAGGCAGTTCAAAAAATTGCCTAATTCTCTCTTGACTATTTAGTAGTTCTTCTTGAATTTTTCGGCGTTCCTCAATTTCTTCTTGCAGTCTAGCATTTTGTTGTGCAAGTTGATTAGTTCGTTTAATTACTTGAATTTCTAAGGTACGGCTATATTTTCTCAAGTCTTTTTCAGCTTCTCTGAGTGCAGCTTCTACCTGTTGGCGTTCAATTATTTCTTGTTGGTTAATTAAGGCATATTTTCTGGATTTTTCCAGATAAAAAACTAGGAATAGGGTTAAGAGTAATCCACCAAATAGGGTAGTCAATGAAGCCCAAGTATAGCCAGCTACTGGATAAGTTGCAGCAGGTAAACATAAAATAGACCAAGTACGCCCTGCCACCTCAAAGGTTTTTTTGATCTGTAAATTTCTGCCGTTGCCTGTCTTGATTAAACTGAATTTGTCATCTGCTGATTTATGAATATATAAAATATGTCCTGTAGAGTGATTAAAACTATTAGATTGATCTTCTAAATAAAGATCAATGGCTTTGGGCAACAGATATTTTAAGGCATTATCCACAATAGTTTTTAGATTTAAACTGCCCACGATAAAGCCTTTTAAATATTCGTGTCGTTGTGCCAATGTATTAAGGGGTGATTGTTTTTGATAAATAGGGTAAAAAACTAAGATACTAAATTGTGTTTGGTTGTTTGGATCCAGATTAATCCCAGCAGCGGCCTGCATGGTGCCAGTGTCACGAGCCTTATTTAATGTACTTACTAGAGTTTTATCTGAGGCTAAGTCAAAACCCAATAGCTGTTGTTGTTCACTCTGAATACCAGAGATGCGATAGAAAATGGGGAAATATTCTTGACGTTGTTGAGCTGCTACCAGTTTTCCCTGAAGATTCCGTTCCTTTACTTGGAAATTTGGATAAGCAACTTGTGTTGCTATTTCAATAAAGTTGCGCTGACTATCTATAATGCGAGGTACCCAATTTAAAGCTATAATATGAGGATTACGTGATAAAAATGAGCTTATAAAAATCTTGAATTCTTGTCGAGTTACCGGATTTTCATTTGCTTGATAAAAGGCAGCGGTTGCATATAATATTTCAAGCGCATTTTGGATAGCTTGTCGCACTGCCCAAATCCGCTCTTGTGCTGCCTCTTTAAATTCGTATGCTATCCGCTGTTGTTCCATTTTTTGTACAGTGACAAATCCCAGCATAGAAACAAAGCAACCTAGTATTAATACAATTATTACGAAATATTTTCTTAACATAGTTATAACAAATGTTTATAATATGCAAATGGTGTCGGCTTTTTAATTAACGACATTTTTTACTCGCGCTCCGCTTACTTCGTTGCGATGAGGCAACGGAGCGTACTGATAGATTATCTTGATTTTGAAATCTGTTAGAACTATTGATTTGATTGTAGATAAATTCTAATTTTATGTGAAATTAAATTATAGTAATAATTCACAATTTTCTCAATTAGGAGACAGTGATATTCATTATGGAACTCAAACAAAAAGGCGAAACCTCAGCAATAGATGCTAGTCAACCATTAACTGTGTCTATGAGTTGGACAACAGCAGCTGACTTTGATTTAGCAGCAGCTTATGAAACCAATACGGGTAAACAAGGTATTGTGTATTTTGGTGATCGAGGTAGTTTAGAAAAATTCCCCTATATGATGCTGAGTGAAGATCAGGGGGTAGATGATACCGTGGATGATAGTGATGGTATCAATGAGGAAGAATTACAAATCATTCGGTTAGATCACATGAAATATGTATGGATATTTTGTTGGGACTATAATATGGTACGAAGGGGACAAAGTGCTCGCTTTAATGATAGTGATGTGAAACTCACTATTATTGATGTTTTTGCTAATAGTGTCTCTGTATCAATTGATACTGGGGATAGTGGGAACGTTTGTTGCATTGCAACTATAGATAACACTAATCCTGGACATACAAAATTAATTAATTATAGCCAAGCAGGTACTTTGAAAGGACTTAAAACCCTTGATCAACTTATAAAAGTTGTCAAACAGTTTAATATTTAAATCAAATTCCTTAGTTCGGTGTCAATACAATTAGCTTTATAAAGCTATCCCCAATTGATTGGGGAATTACTCACTCAATCAAACCTAGGAAATAATATGAAATTTAGTTTTTCTGGCTTAAGTGCTCAAGCTGTTGAAACAGCCCGTACTCAACATGGTAGTAATGCCATTACCACCTTAGATAGAGAAACCTTTTGGGATAAATTATGGGCTAATTTTGAAGACCCGATTATTATTATCTTGTTGGTTGCATTGGCTATCACTATCGTGTTGACAATTTTTGGCTATACCCATTGGTATGAAAGCCTTGGTATTGGTATTGCAGTTTTTATAGCGACTTTTGTGGCAACATGGTCAGAACACAGTAATGAAAATGAATTCCAAAAATTGCTAGAAGAAGCCTCTTTAATTCAGGTTAAAGTTTTTAGAAACAATAAGTTATCAGAAATTAGTATTAATGACTTAGTTGTTGGTGATCACATTCTGTTACAACCAGGAGATACCATTCCCACTGACGGGGTGTTAATTGCAGGTCATTTAAATGTTAATGAAGCCGCCTTGACTGGGGAATCGGAGCCAATTAAAAAAATCGCTCTATCATCTGATATAATTGAAGACAATAACCGTCTTTTTAGAGCCGCCTTAATTGAAGATGGGGAAGGGGTAATGCGGGCAACCGCTGTTGGTGATAAAACCCGCTATGGCGAAACAATGAAAGAACTCATTACTGCCGAAGATCGTTTATCCCCTTTGCAAGAAAAACTCACAGTTCTTGGTAAACAAATTAGTACATTTGGCTATATTGGCGCAATTTTCATTTTTGTTGCCTTTATGCTTAATCATATTTTCTTGCAAACCGATGGTGGCTTATCAGCCTATTTGGCTCAACCTGTTGGTGAAATTATCACTAATCTTGTAACTGCCTTGATTTTGGCAATTATCATTATTGTTGTTGCCGTACCTGAAGGTTTGCCGATGATGATTGCAATGGTGTTGGCTTTAAATATGCGGAAACTGTTATCAGTTAAAGTATTAGTGCGAAAACTATTAGGTATAGAAACAGCTGGCAGTTTAACCGTATTATTTACTGATAAAACTGGTACGCTTACTCAAGGTAAACTCGCAGTTGAGGAATTTGTAACTGGTACAGGTAAACATTACAAAACTCTTGAATCCATTCCTGATAATCTTCGCAACATGCTTGGTTTTGCAGTGCGGAATAACACCAGTGCTGTTATTGATACCAGTGATCCAAAAAACCCTAAAATGATCGGAGCGGATCGAACTGAGCAAGCTATGTTGCGTTTTGTAACTCCCTTATTAGAACAAAAGGAACATCTTGAAATAGTTGATATAATTGCCTTTAATAGCATTAGGAAATTTTCCGCAACGCAAGTGAGGGGCGAAAAGGCATTAACTTTAGTCAAAGGAGCAGCAGAAGTAGTATTAGAAAATTGCACACATTACCTTGATGAAAACGGTAACAAAGTCGAACTGACTGATAAAAGTGTTTTAGAAACCGAAATGCGTGGACTTTCAAAACGAGCCATGCGTTTATTAGCTGTTGCCATCACCGAAACGCCGATTCATGAAGATAATCACCTACCTGAATCTTTAACTGTTCTTGGGGTGTTTGCAATGCGCGATGCCTTACGGCATAGTGCTTATGAATCGGTTCAAATGGCGAAACATGCTGGTATTCATGTAATTATGATTACTGGAGATGCCAAAGAAACCGCGCATGCTATTGCAACAGATGTTGGATTATTTTCTGAGGATAAACAAGGAAAAATCATTACTTCAACAGATTTATCAAAAATGAATGATGATGAAGTCAAAAAATTACTACCCCATCTTTATGTAGTTGCCAGAGCATTTCCCACAGATAAATCTCGCTTAGTCAAACTTGCCAAAGAATTAGGCTGGGTGGTTGGTATGACAGGCGATGGAGTCAACGATGCTCCAGCAGTAAAAAATGCTGATGTTGGCTTTTCAATGGGCAGTGGTACAGAAATGACGAAAGAATCAAGTGATATTGTCATTTTAGACGACAAATTTTCTTCTATTGCTAAAGCAGTATTATATGGACGTACCCTATTTAAATCTATTCGTAAGTTCCTGATTTTTCAATTGACAGTGAATTTATCAGCCATTTTCGTCGCATTTTTGGGACCATTTTTTGGTTTTGATCTACCACTATCCATGACACAATTATTATGGATAAACATCATCATGGACACTCTCGCAGGCTTAGCCTTTGCAGGAGAAGCGGCTTTATCCCGCTATATGCTTGAAAAACCCATTCCCAGAACTGAACCCTTGATCAGCAAGGATATGTGGTCATCTATTTTAATCAATAGCAGCATTGCTACGCTGATAAGCATAATTTTCTTAACCTACGAACCTATTCGGGAACTGTTCCCACGTTCTACTCCAGAAGCAACTGAAAAAGCATTTCTAACCGCTTTTTTCGGCTTTTTTGTATTCATGCACGCTTTTAATACTTTCAATGCTCGCACTGAAAGCTTGAATTTATTTGAACATCTGTTTGAGAACAAATTATTTTTACTGGTTATTGTGATAATTTTTACAGTCCAAACTACTTTTATTTATATCGGTGGAGAAGTATTACGCACAGTTCCATTGCACCCAGAGGAATTGTTATATATGCTAATATTTGCTATGGTATTAATACCAGTAGATTTGCTAAGGAAATTGATACGCAATATCTGGTTTGGTAATCCCGTATTAACACAAACTTGCAGTAATTAATAGATTTCTCTTTCCCACTAGCCCAATGCCATTAAGTTAAGCCTTCAAATCAGACCTACGAGGTTTTGAAAACCTCGGAAGTCTTTGAAATTCGGTAAAAATC
>JALWSU010000404.1 GCA_026993485.1 Thiotrichaceae bacterium
TTCGCATAATATTCATAACTATAGCTCAAACTAAAAGTGCCATAATTGACTGTTTCCGTTAATTGTCTTCCCAAAGCATCATAAATATAAGTTCCAGAACTAGTTCCGTCCGAATACGAAATTAAATTTCCAACCGCATCATAACTAAAACTAACTGTATTATCAGGAAAGATTACCTTAATCAACCGACCCAAGGCATCATACTCATAGCGTTTTTCCCTACCCAAAGAATCAACAACTTTTACCACATTATCATTGGCATCATACTCATACCTAGTAGTTCCTCCATTTGGATCCGTAACTGATAACAAATTGCCACGACCATCATAACTCATCTTAGTCACAGCACCCAAAGCATCTACTTTTTAAACGACTAAAAGCATCATATTCAAATAAAGTAACTGATCCCTGTGGATCAATTTGCTTAATCACATTTCCAAGCGCATCATATTCATAATTTACCGAATAATTGGTATTCTCATCAACTAATTCCGTAATTGTCTTTAAACGCTGCATTTTATCATAAAATAATTTTTGACTATAAGTTGGAAAACCAATTTTCACAGGTAAACTAGAACTAGCAAAAGTTTTCTGACTTTCATCATAAAAATGCTTAACTTCATTTCCAGCCCCATCCCTAGAAACCAGCAAACGTCCTTCATTATCATATTCGGCAAACTGATGCTTTCCAGATTCATCAATTATCTCAATCGGTAAATTTTCAAGATTATAAATTATCTTAATCAAATGCCCAAGTGGATTCTTAATTTCAATTAAATTATCATGAATATCATAAACATACTCAAAACTAGTTCCTGCTTCGTCAATTACTGCCGTTACATTGCCAAACGGTGATGAAATAGTTCAGCTACTCAATGAAAAAAAGCCAATCAACGAATGTCATCTGGATGAGATATTTCCTCGTGGCCTCAATCAATGTGTGCTTGTTATTAAAGATGAGCACGGACGAATTTTAGCAACCAAGCCCGTTGATAAACGAGATGAGGAAAGCGTTAAACCCTTTCTACAACGGATGAAAAACCTTGGCTTGTTGTTTAGAGTCTTTTATACTGATGGCTGCCGTGCCTATTTCAATGCCATTCGTGCTGTGTTTGGTCAAAAAGTAGCTATCCAATACGATTATTTCCATATCATTCAAAATGCTTGGCGACACCTCTGGAAATGGTCAGTCGCTCATCGACGTGAGATTAAAAAACGAAGCGATAAGGTTACAACACCTTGGTATAAAAAGAAATTGGAAACTCTCGCGGTGGAGTTATGGAATAACCGTTATTTGTTATTCAAGGCCGAACAGCGAATGACCGATGATGAGAAAGAACGTTTACTAGAGATTGTGACCGCTGACCAGAAGGTTGGTAACCTACGAACTTTCTTAAGCGGAGTTTGGCATATTTTTGAAGACAGTCAAGATGAAAACGAAGCCAAAGAAGCATTAAAGAAATTAAAAACACTTCCAACTGATTCTAAAAAACCAAAAGCTTTTCAAAGGGTATTCGAGGATAAAGTTTTTTAAAAAAAACTTTATCCTCGAATTAAATTTCTTGACAACCATTTTGATTGGATGACAGCATTCCTTTCCCATGCCGATGTCAAACGCAACTCATTGTCCGAAACCTCCATGCGAACTCTTCGCCGGCTTGAGATTGAGCATGATGGCTTTCGTTCGGAAAAAGGACGCGATAATTTTGTGCGTCTTTATCAGGCTATCAAATATCTCGGATGGAACGTCTATCAACCTCCACCTTAGAAATATGATGGTTTGGTAGGTGCTGGAACTCTGGCCTTTCTGAAGGATGGCACCCTTTTGTCTGTCATCTTTTAATGTCACTCTTGAAGTGTTTTTGCCAATTTTTTTGGCGCCTTTATCAGGCTATCAAATCTCAAAACCGGCTGCCATTTTTAGAAACACTACGGTTGGGTAGGTGGGACACACTCCAATTATTGAATTCTGGGGCTGGTGGGCAGCAAAAATACACTGTCCACCCTACTTGGCTATTTACGCTTTATATCATGTTATTTTTGTTAACTTTTTCCCAGTACATATATTTTCTATGGCTTCCATTCCAGATTCGCCAACTGAATACAAAACATTATCCATGCTAGCATAAACTTTTCCATTTTCATCCATCATAAGTAATATATAATTATTGGAGTCTGTTCCTATAACAGAAAGTTGTATTCCAAATTCGTGTTCATAAAACTTTACCAGTTCACAACTGAATTCTTGAGCAGCTTTGTAAGCATTAAAATGAAATTTACTCCATGAAGAAGGATGTCTAGGGTTAGGATGGGATACATACAATCCACCAAATGAACGCAAAAATTCTTTAGCAGCTTCATTTAACGAACATCCTAATTTTTTCAGCTTCTTTTTGTATCCTTCTATCTCAAATATCCTTCCTTCATACCATCCAGATTCTCTAAGCAGTTTTTTGGTTGAGATTTTCATAAAAAATTATCACTTTTTAAGTGGAAATATAATTTCAAGCAAATTAGCTCATATAACAAGAGCAATTTAATATCAAGAATAATGATAACATATTTAAAACATAATTCTTACCACCTATAAATTTGTAAAAACTGACGAAATATATTGATAAGAGTTATACATAAAGCCTAAAAATGAACTTTAGGCTAATGACCGACTCAATATGTTGATGTATTAATGTCCGACAACTCTGATAGCACATACAATGCGAATTAAGGGTTAAAAGCCAATAAAAATATAGCGTCCGCATCCAAAAACCTGCGCCATTATTAGGAAGAACAAACTTTGGATGCGACTTAAATTACATTAATCGTATATGTTTTTCTCACTTCTAGTTTTGACTCCCTTTGTAGTTATACGACAATTTTCGCATCTTCTATAAGGTTTTAATTTCTCTGTTTTAACTGTATACACCTCCAAATCATTAAAACATGCTCCTTTCAAAAGAGCTTTATTACAAGCACTAAATTCCGCACAATTATTCACTGGCCATTTTTCTAAACTATTTTCTGGCATACGCCTACGTAATGCCGGATGAATGATATTAGGTTTATCACCACTATAGCCATAATAGACAAAGCCAGTTTTGCGATTGACAGCAGAAGTCGTTGTAGGTAATTTATTTTTACTCAATTGCTTTTTCAATTTATGAGCACGCTGCATTGCCCTTCCTTTTGCTGAAGGACCATTTTGAGCATTATGCACCAACACCCC
>JALWSU010000405.1 GCA_026993485.1 Thiotrichaceae bacterium
GCTATGATCTCAACCGCCTACATCGGCGAAACTTCTGAAAGCCTAGACCTCAAAAAATTCCTTTTATCTTCAATAAATTATGAATAATAATAACCTTGCTAAAATTGTGTAAAAAAGTTATGTGCATTGGCATAAATTTTGCTTAAAAAATAAACAGTTTAAAATCAAAAAATTACAAAAATCACTTTTAAACTTATCTGCAATTTTTAGCTACCCCAAAAAAAGTTTAGTGATCTTACTGAATTATAAGGTAAAAAATCCAAACCAACCTTTTAGCGGTCTGCTTAGATTTTATAATTTTTTAATATCTCCCCAAATCCACATTTTGGAGAGACATTATTAAAACATAATCAAACTCTGGAGGCAAATTTTTTTTGTTACTAAAATAGTCTTTTTAATAAAAAGACAATATTATTCAATAGGATGACTAAAAGAACGCAACGAACTTAATAGCAACGCTAGACTGTCCCGCATCTGGCTCAAAAGCCAAGATTCAGCTTCATCATACCAAGCCGCATAAAAAGCACTACGCCCCTCTTTATCTAAACGACAACCAACTTCCGAATTTGAATAAAATTGTTTAGGACTTAACCAACCATTTTGTACTTTTTCTAATAACCATTGATCAACCCAAGGTCGCACCGGTTCCAATAAATCTAAAACTAATGATGGGCGTGCTCGAAATGATACATGCAAAAAACCTAGGCTAAGATCGAAACCATAGCCAGCCGCCAATTGCCCCATCTGATTACCAGCCAAAGTATAACTTAATGATAACAAAGCATTGACAGGATCACGCGGTGGACGACGATTACGCTCTTTGAAACCCCAAGTTTTGTCCCATAATCCACGCCATTTAGCAAAATATTCTTTGCTTGCACCACCTTCAATACCCATCAAACTATTATTATTATAAACCTGAAATAGATGCTTTTCAGATTGTGATAAATCATGAGTAACATTATTACGAGCCAACCAAAAAGACTGAGCTGCAATTTTGGCCGCCACCATTTTCTGGGCAATCTTTAGACGAGCACGTTCATCAAAATAAGCCCGATATTGTGCCTTACGCAGCTTTAAATTATTCTTAACATAAGGAAATAAACTAACTCCATTACCTTTACGACGATCTGGCAACAGCACCACACTAACTTCCGCCATTTCACATTCTCGTAATAATTCACTCGGTAAACTAATATTGCCATGTACAATAATTCTACGTAAAGCATATAAGCCCACTCGATGTTGTTTACCATCTGGATAAGTTAAGCAAAGTGTTTGTGAACGATTCAGTTTTAATTCAGTTCCACGACGATCAACTAACAAAGTCATTGCACCCATAAAAAATCTCCTCAACTACCAATGTTGCAAGGCAACCTTGCACTCCAACTAAGAACAGGAGTGCAAGCTTACCTTGCACCAACCACTCCCTAATAACTTCTTGAAAATTTATCCCAAAAACGCCCCGTAGCAGTATCCACCTCAGTCAAAGCAGGTGCCTTATGAAACCGCCAATTTAACCAACTGCGTTGAAACAAAGGCTTACTATTAGGCAAACACTTACCCCTAAACTTATACTCAGACGCCGAACGAACCACCCGCGTTTTAAAACGATTCAACTCCAAACCCATCTTACCCAACTGGCGTTCAGCCACCCCCAAAGCCTTAAAAGCCGCTTACTCCTCAAAGGCAAACACAATAAAATCCTCATGAAAACGCACAAATAAGACTTTTTTGCGTTGCAAAACCCGATCAAGATCATGCAAATACAAATTACACAAAAACTGAGCCAACAACATATCAGGGAACAAGCTACGCTCCGGCTCAGCCTCCTGACTATCCAACATCTGACGTACCAAAGACACCAACTCCTTATCACCACACAACTTTTGCAACTTCTTCAACACCCGCTCATAAGGCAACTCCCCAAAACACCCCTCAATATTTCCAATCCCAAGCCAAACATAACCCTCAGTCACCAACTCCCGCACCCGTGACAAAGCCATATCCAAAGTATCGGATTGTCAAAACCCAAAATTATTCTCAGAAAAACAGCCATCACCCAAAGGCTCCAACACAGTAAAAATTGCCCTTTGCACCAACTTATCCCGTACCGCCGAAGCACAAATCAAACGCTTAGAACCATCTGCCTTATTCACCTTATAACAACGCATATCTTCAGGACGAAACTTACCTGCCAACAACAGTTCAGACACTTCACCAACATGACGAATCAAATTTTTTGCATCTCCTCAACCGACAAACCACGTCGCCAAATTCCACGATCATTACGCAAATAACGCCAAGCATGATTAACAACTTGAGGAGAAGCCGCTTGTTGTAAATATTTACCCATATTATCTTTCTCCTCGATTGACTTTAAACTCCTTATAAACAATAGTTCAGACAGTTTTTTAAGCTTATCATTTCGACGACAGAAGAAATATTGAGAAATCTTGCATTATCAAGCCGTTAAGATTTATCAAGATTTCCCCCACAAAAGATTGCCCCTACACAAGTTCAACAAAACAAAGTCATCATTGCAGTTCCTTCTTCAACTCCGCCTGTTGTTTCGGCGAACCAAAAGGCGAACTTCACCAAGTTAAATTAGCTTTATTAGTAAATACAATAATTTATATTGATAAACTAATGTTACCCAGCTAGTTTTCAATCCCGAATATACTCAACACCCTCACAAATTTAGCTAAATATAGATTTATCGAACTTAGAATGCAAGATTACCTTGCACGACGGATCGTACAAAGTAACCTTGTACACCAGTTCCAAAAGAAATTGTTCAAATTATGAAGGCATAAAATATAACTACAAAGATTGCTTTTAATAAAAAATAAGGCAAAATCTAAATAGAAAAGGTATTTTATCCTTTCTTAAAAGTAATCCATGCAATTATTCTCTAGAAAGGTGCATAACACCGGTTTAACTTATGTTGGATTTTCAAAAACCACCGAGGTTTTAAAAACCTCGGAGGTCTGATTTTAAAGCTTAACTTAATAGCAATGACGCTCCAGCGTAGGGACGAGGATAAATTTATCCCAAAGAGCTTGATAATTGTTTAATTTGTGCCAATTCAGAATTCAACTTATTGATTTGACTACTTAGAAGTTTAAAATCTGAAGTTCTTTCAAAAGCCGCTTGAAATTCATCCACAGCCTGATCAGAATTATGAGTTACCAAATAAGCCATGTTATCTACAC
>JALWSU010000406.1 GCA_026993485.1 Thiotrichaceae bacterium
GTTCACCCCTAAATCAAAAATATCTTGACATTCAATTATCTGAACTATGATTTCTGTGATTTTTGTAATTGACTTTGATAAAAAAAGTTAATCAAAATCATAGTTAATCATTTAATTACTGTTTATTTTTATTACAGTCAAAAATCACAGTTAATCCTTTAATCACATAAATCACAGTTCAGACAATCAAAAAAGCACTCAAAAAACTCTTGACATTCACAATCAAATAATTTAAGGTCGTTCTCGGTCTAAACACAACAAAGGAGAAATGAAAAATGAAGAAATTTTTTGCTCTGCTGTTTACTATTGCCATGATGATTATGGCGGTGAGCAGCACAACGTTAGACTCCAATTGTTTATATTATGAACAGTAATATTGATTCATTTCTCTACCGTTTGACACCAAAAATTGCTATTGTGGGCGTATTCTTCTATCTTCTTAGTTTGAATTTCCCGATTTTTTTAAATTTCGCATTAATATTTATAGGTATAAGTGGTGTCCTTCTCGCTGTTTATGGGTATCGTAACCAATTTATTGGCTCAAGATGGCATCTGTTTTTACCTATTGGTATTTTTATCTTTTTAAGTTTTTTGTCCATTACTATTTCTCTCTACCCCCAAAGGAGTTTATTTTTAACTTTACCTTTAATACCAGCTCTTCTGATTTATATTTTGATAATTGAAGTGTTTCATATCAATCATATAAGATTTATATACATAATTTTATCTATAGTTAGCTTAATTATTTGTATAGATTTATTACAGGTTGTTTTTACCCATACAACACTTTCTCCTTCTGATTTGATTATAGCAGCTAAACATCCCCTCTTAGTTGTTCCTAATGATTTAATTTTCCTGTCTCTCATCACTCCACTGTCACTCACTTTGTTCTACCAGAAACCTAGTAGTCTGATTGGCACATTGGCGATTTTATCCATTTTATTGACTATTGCTGTGATTATACTTTTTCAAAGTCGGGGCGGCTTACTGATTTTGTTGATATCCATGGGGATTGTTGCTGGAACATTATGGCCTAAACGCTGGATCGTTGTTGTTTCAATTTTATTGGTGGTTATCATCATAGGAGTTGATTTAACACAGAATTTCTCTTTATTTCATAAATTTACTAGCTCATGGAATGCTAGATTATTACCTTGGTTAATAGCTTGGGATATGTTTATGGATGCGCCGTTATTAGGTAACGGTATACATACTTTTGGAGTGCTTTACGAAACCTATAAACAAACCATAGACCTACCAGTTGGTATAACAATAGATACTCGTACTATGGCATGGGCTCACAATTTTTATCTTGAAACCTTAGCAGAGCAAGGTATTGTGGGTATGGTTAGTTTAGGAATCGTCTTATCACATGGTTTATTGCTGTCATGGCAAATCCGAACTAACAAACAGCAAGATATTCGTATTATGAATGTTGGTGCATTAGCATCCTTGTTAAGCTTTTGTTTAGCATCAATTTTTGAAATTTCATTAATACGTTATTGGTGCGTTACAATTTTATTTCTTTTATTAGCAATTATTACGGTGTGTTATTGTTTTTCTTTCAATGGAGGTGTTAATGATTAACCAAAATAGTAGTTTTATCTCACTAGTTTTAATTAGAAAGTTATTTATTATAGTAGTTTCAATAGCTACATTCTCATTACCGCTATTCATGCCTCAATTTATAACAGCATTCGCGGCACAGGGTTATGGTTGTGGTTATGGTTATGGTTATGGTTATGGTTATGGTTATGGTTGCACATGCAGCATTAACCCAACCAGCAAAAACCACAGCGAAAAACCCGAAAGTGGCAGCGTTGCCGTCACCACCACACCGACAACTTGTAGCTGGACAGCCAAAAGTAACGTCGCTTGGGCAAAAATAACTTCTGGCAGCTCTGGAACTGGTAATGGCACAATCAAGTATTCGATTGAAGCCAATAAGATTGCGGATCGTAGTGGTACGCTCACTATTGCGGGGAAAACCTTTACTATCAATCAAGTCAAAGAAATAGGCAAACCACCAGCAACAGCAACCCTAGTTTCACCCACTGGTACAATTACAAATCACAAACCAAGCTATACTTGGAACTCGGTTTTCAATTCTAGCTGGTACTATTTGTGGGTTAATAAAGGAACGAAGAAAAAATTTGCCAAATGGTATAAAGCCAGCGATGCTGGTTGCGGAGAGGATATGGGCAACTGTAAAATTACACCAAACCTAAGCTTGACTAATGGTGATTATACCTGGTGGATAAAAACTTGGAATAGCAACGGTTATGGGAAGTGGAGCAGTGGCATGAACTTTAGCCTGACAGGAGCAGGAGGGCCACCAGTCGCCGCAACCCTAATTTCACCCAAGGGTACAACTACGGTTCACAAACCAAGCTACACTTGGAAAGCCGTTTCCGATGCCAGTTGGTATTATTTATGGATTAATCAAGGTACGGCGAAGAGATTTGCCAAATGGTATAAAGCTAGCGATGCTGGTTGTGGTGCGGGAACTGGCGAATGTAAAGTTACACCAAATCTTAGCTTAGCTAATGGCGATTATAAATGGTGGATACAGACTTGGAATAGTAACGGTCATGGGGCTTGGAGTAGTGGCATGAACTTTTCTGTTACAGGAGCAGGAGGACCACCAGCCGCTGCGACATTGGTATCACCTAGTGGTACGATTAAGGATAAGACTCCAAGCTATATTTGGAAAGCGGTTTCCAATTCTACTTGGTACTATTTGTGGGTTAATGAAGGTACAAAGAAAAAATTTGCCAAATGGTATCGAGCTAGCGATGCTGGTTGTGAGAGTGGAACTGGCGAATGTAAAGTTACACCAAGCACCAGTTTAGTTAATGGCCAACATAAATGGTGGATACAAACTTGGAATACTAACGGATATGGCGTGTGGAGCAGTGGCATGAACTTTAATGTTCAGGCTGGAACTAATAACGAGAAAAACCCAACTGCTAAGTTTATCAGTACATTGAACCCAGCTTCACCGATAAAGTTAGGCGAAGAACTGGAAGTTAATCTGCTGATTTATCCTGATTCGGCACATATAGGCAAACCAGCGGATTTAATTTTAGTGCTGGAATATTGGCCAACTAAGTCTATAGAAGATCGAATGACATTCTATAGAGATGTCGAAGGTAAGTGGCAAGTTTGGACAGCTACAGACAAATTGCCACCAGCAACTCGTACTTATAA
>JALWSU010000407.1 GCA_026993485.1 Thiotrichaceae bacterium
ATACATAGCATTAATAGCTAGTTTAGAGTAGAAGCTTTTTTCTTTCATTAATGATTCATCCAGCGATAATATATAGCGTTACCCGATTTAGTTAAGTACAAACCTGACAGGTTTTAAAAACCTGTCAGGTTGGTACGCTGTATTTTATACAAACGGGTAGTGCTATATACCGACACAGCTGCTACTAAAGATGTTAAGAAAGCATCGTTTGCTACTTATTGGTTCTTAGCATTTATTCTTATGAATCGAGAAAATGCTATATAATAAAAACGCGCGCACTTTCCGCAAAAAACCTGCCAGGTTTTTAAAACCTGGCAGGTTTGGCTTAACTTAATGACAGTGAACCACAAATTATCGAAGATATTAGCTACGCTTACTTCGTTTGGAGCGAAGAGAAGCGAAGAAGCTTTAGCTTTGGGACTTAATTTTTTTTCAAGTAATTAGCTATAAGGGAGAGCGAGATTTTCTCGTTATACGAATAAATGTCAAAACAAATTTTAGATATACCGACAATAAACCAGAGAATCGCACTAGTTAGAAAAGATAATAAATTGACACAAAAAGAGTTTTCTCTGGCTTTGGGTGTTTCACGAAGTTATATTTCTGAGGTAGAACATGGCAAATGTAAGCCATCAATTGAAATGCTAATCGGGATTAATAATCATTTTGACGATATTAATCCTGATTGGTTATTAACTGGTAAGGGTACTATGTACCGAAGAGATGCCAACCAACCTCCCGAATGGCTAAACGACTGGTGGCAACAAGCCGACGATGAACATCTAGCTTGGCTAAAAATCCAACTCAGTCACACCCCGCCTACCACAAAAACACACAACACACACAAAAAACACTAAGCCTTGTTCAAGGTAACCTTGAACTCCAAGCCGAGTCAATCGGAGTGCAAGGTTACCTTGCACGATTTAAAACGCCTCAAAGGGCAACCACAAGGAATTGCCCCTACAAACGAAGTAACGAAGAAAACAATGATGTAGGGGCAATCGGTTGCCCTTATGTATAATAAAGTGCGCTCCAGCGTGGGAACGAGAAATTATGCCGATTAAACTTGATATGGTTATCATATTGATGATGTTACCAAAATTGCTTTAAGAATGGATTCTGTAATTGGTATTGAACTCAAAAAACAAGTGTTTAATCTCCCTACCTCGTCACTAGAAACTCATTCCTTCTAATATTGTCTGAACTGTGATTTATTTGATTAATGGATTAACTGTGATTAAAAAAAACAATCCAAATCAGAGTTAATCACATAAATCAGATAAATCACAGTTCAGACATAATGGATTAACTGTGATTAAAAAAACAATCAAAATTAGGACAATCACATAAATCATAGTTCATAATCAACTAACTTATAAGTTAAGCCTTAAAATCAGACATCCGAGGTTTAAAAAAACTCGGATTTCTTTGAAATTCCAACATAAATTCAACATGACAGGTTTGAAGAATCTCATTATTATTGAACTATAATTCGGTTAATTTATTGTAGTAGTATTCATAGATAATAACTGATTCTTGTAGTTCTACTCTGTAATCCTGTAAATCTTTTAAATCCTTTAAAATCAAGGTTCAGACAATATTCACACTTCCCCATAATTCAAGCCTTCTTTTACCCATCGCTGTATTAACAATTTACATTCTTCTGGATATTTTTCAAATAATAGCTTACCAGCTGGAACAACTTTTGTTAACAAGGCCTGATCCCTTTGCAAGTCAGCAACCCGTAAACTCATGACCCCTTTTTGGCGTGTGCCTAAAACCTCTCCAGGACCTCGAATATCTAAATCCTTTTGTGCAATTAAAAAACCGTCGTGATTATCGCGAATGGTAGCAAGGCGTGATTTAGCAATGTCAGATAATGGCGGTTGATAGAGTAAGACGCAATGACTTTGTAATGCCCCTCTGCCAACGCGCCCACGTAATTGGTGTAATTGTGCTAAACCTAGCCGTTCAGGATTTTCAATAATCATTAAACTGGCATTTGGTACATCTACACCGACTTCAATCACTGTTGTTGCGACTAATAATTGAATCTCTTGATTTTTAAATTTCGCCATAACTTCTTCTTTTTCTTTGGATTTCATGCGTCCATGCACTAAGCCAACGGCCAAGTTTGGTAAGGCTTTTTGCAGTTGCTCAAAAGTGTTTTCGGCATCTTGAAATTGCAACATTTCCGACTCTTCAATCAGCGTACATACCCAATAGGCTTGACGATTTTCGTTTTGACAAACGTCTTGAATTCGTGCAATGATTTCATCACGGCGCGTATTGGGAATAATAACCGTATTAACTGGACTACGCCCAGGAGGGAGTTCATCAATAATTGAACTATCTAAATCTGCATAAGCAGTCATAGCTAAGGTGCGAGGAATTGGAGTCGCTGTCATAATTAACTGATGTGGATAAAACTGCTTTTGAGCCCCTTTATTACGCAATGCTAAACGTTGATGCACACCAAAACGATGCTGTTCATCAACAATTACTAAACCCAATTTGGCAAATTCGACAGTTTTTTGAAATAGCGCATGTGTGCCAACAACTAATTTTGCTGTTCCGGAGCTGATTTTTTCTAAAGCTTGTTCACGTTTTTTCTTAGTTAAGCTACCTGTCAGCCAAGTTATTTCAATATTTAAAGGTTCTAACCATTGACTAAATGTGCGCTGGTGTTGCTCAGAAAGCAACTCTGTTGGTGCCATAACCGCAACTTGATAACCTGATTCAATTGCCTGTAAAGCTGCGAGAGCGGCAACAATAGTTTTTCCAGAACCGACATCGCCTTGCAATAAACGCTGCATTGGGTGCGTTGTACGTAAATCTATCGCAATTTCATGTACTACCCGTTTTTGAGCTTTAGTAAGCTGAAATGGCAATTGTTTTAATAAGCGTTGGCTTAATTGCCCAACATTATCTAAACGGGGAGCCGTTTTATGATTAGCTCGCGCTTTTAAAGTGTATAAACTTAAATGATGTGCTAATAATTCTTCAAAAGCTAAACGTTGTTGAGCTGGATGTTCGCCAGTTCGCAATGCCTGAATAGAGACATCAGGAGGGGGGTAGTGTAAAATTTGCAATGCCTCTCGCAAAGGCAATAATTTAAATTTTTTCCGAATCTCTGCGGGTATATAATCAATAATTTCTGTATTTTCAAATATTTGTTCAATAATATAACTAAATAAGGATTGTTTTAATTGGCTATTGCTAGGATATATAGCTGTTAAATGTTTTTCTAATAAGGCTTTTGACTTAAAAGATTCAAGGTGTTCATATTGTGGATGCACCATTTCTAAAGATTGATAGCCTTGGCGTATTTCACCAAAACAGCGCAAGCGTTCTCCGCGTTTAAAATTACTTTGTTGTGCGGGGTGAAAGTGAAAAAATCGCAAAGTCAAACTGCCAGTATTATCGGAAAGTGTACATAAAAGGGAACGTTTTCTAGCCATCCTCACTTCAGTAGTTTGGATAACACCTTGAATTAGTACCGTTTCTCCAATTTTAGCCTCAGCAATGGATTTAATTTCGGTACGATTTTCATAGCGCAATGGTAAGTGAAATAGCATATCCTCTATTGTTTCTATGCCAAGACGTGCTAATTGTTCAGCGATTTCTGTGCCAATACCGTTTAATGTCGTTATAGGTGTCGTCATAAGAAAAAGTTGGAGTACAAGCTTAGCTTGCACTCCGAAAGTTTTAAGTTCAAATTAAGGCAAGACTAAGATAGCATCCATTTCCACAGGCACGTTTTTAGGGAGACTTGCTACACCGACTGCGGCTCGTGCAGGATATGGTTGCTGGAAATACTCTGCCATGATTTCATTAACTAAGGCAAAATTACTCAAATCGGTTAAAAAGATATTTAGTTTAACAATATTTGCTAAATCTCCACCGGATGCTTGTGCGACTGCGCGTAAATTATCAAAAACTTGACGAATTTGGGCAGCCATATCTCCAGTATTCAAAACCATTGTCTCTGGTACTAAAGGAATTTGTCCTGATAAATAGACAGTAGCATTACTATTCTTAACTTTAATAGCTTGTGAATAAGTACCAATCGCTTGGGGCGCCTTAGCTGTATTTATAGCTTCAAAGGACATAAATTTCTCCGTTTGAATTCAGTATTTTGATAAAATCTGAAAATTGGCTTATATTATTAAATGGTTCAATAGGGCAACCATAAAGGATTGCCCCTACATGAGAAGACGGTTTTTTGTAGGGGCAATCCCTTGTGGTTGCCCTTTAGAGCTTTGGAACGATTAATATTATAACACATTGATTTATAGTAAGTCTGAAGAATATTCCTGAAAAATTTAAAAATTCATTCAAAAAGAGAGAAAAAAATGGCACGTATTACCGTAGAAGATTGTTTAGAACATGTTGAAAACCGTTTCGATTTAGTCTTACTCGCCAGTAAACGCGCACGTCAACTAGCAAATGGTGCTCGCCCCCTCGTACCAGCTGAAAATGATAAACCAACAGTGCTGGCATTACGAGAAATTGCAGCTGGCAAAGTCAGCCATAAAAGTGTTGCCCAAGGCTACACAAAATAGCTTATTTGATTAAGGAGTTATAATTTTATGTCCGTGCCGCTATACGCTCAATCTTCCAGATTATTAGCAGCTGATCTTTGTACCTTACTTGAAAGCTATCTTGACGCTAAAGACGTTCAAGAAGTTTATCGCGCCTATTTATTCAGTGCTGAAGCCCACGATGGGCAAGTGCGGAAAACTGGCGAACCTTATGTTTTTCATCCCCTGACTGTTACCTATATTTTAGGTCAAATGCACATGGATCCTCAAACTCTGTGCGCCGCACTTCTACATGATGTGATTGAAGATACGCCGATTACCAAGAAACAGCTAGCTAATGAATTTGGAGAAGCGGTTGCGGAAATGGTAGATGGTGTTAGCAAATTATCCTCAGTAGAATTTAAAACCCGTGAACAGGCACAGGCAGCTAGTTTTAGAAAAATGATACTAGCGATGAGTCGTGATCTGCGTGTCATCATCGTCAAACTTGCTGATCGCCTCCATAATATGCGGACATTAGGAGCGATGAAGCCAGAATCGCAGCTACGTATTGCCCGCGAAACTATAGAAATCTATGCGCCTATCGCTAACCGCTTAGGTATGAATACAGTCCGTGTTGAACTAGAGGCACTTTGTTTTAAAACGCTTTATCCTTTCCGTTATAAAGTACTTAGCCAATCGATTCAAAATAAGTATAAGCAGCGCAGTAAGATTTTCCAAGCAATTAAAAAACGTATTGAAGAGCGTCTGAATGAATCTGCTATCAATGCCGAAGTCATAATACACAAAAGGCATTATTATGCTATTTATCAAGAAATGCGTGAAAAAAAACAAGTCGATTCCATTGATAAAAGAAAAACCTTTCATCAAGTTACCAATAACTGTCGATTTTTGATTTTAACTGAGTGTCAAGAAGATTGTTACCGTATCCTTGGCATCGTACATAATCTTTATAAACCCAAACATGATAGCTTTATGGATTATATAGCGATTCCTAAGATTAATGGCTATCAATCTCTACATACCGTTTTATTTAGTCCACATGGATTGTCAATTGAAATTAAAATCCGTACTAAAGCTATGCACGAAATGGCAGAAAAAGGAATTACCGCACATGGCTTATATGAGCACCAAAAAACTAATTGCTCTTTAGGTGATATAACACATAATATGAGTAGCCCACGTGCCAAAGAATGGTTACAAGGATTACTGGAGATGCAAAAAAATACCAACGACTCGTTGGAATTTTTAGATCATGTAAAAACCGATTTATTTCCAGAAGAAGTGTACGTTTTTACCCCTGATGGCAAAATTTTGCAATTACCAAAAGGGGCAACTGCGATTGATTTTGCCTATGCAATTCATAGTAACATTGGTAATCAATCAATTCGGGCGATAATTGACAACCAACCTGCACCCCTGTCCACAGTACTGAGTAGCGGACAAACAGTTGAAATCATCACAGCAGACTGGGCACGTCCTAACCCGGGTTGGTTAAATTTTGCGAAAACTGCTCGCGCTCGTGCTATCATTAGGCACTTTTTAAAAAATGTTCAACATAAAGAAGCTATTATTTTAGGAAAACGTATATTAAACAAAGAATTAGCAAAATATAACTTGTCAGTTGAGAAACTCAGTAAAGAACAACGAACTTGTTTACAAACAACTTTTAAAGTTGATAGCTTTGAAACCTTGCTTGCAGATATTGGCCTTGGCAACCGTATTGCATTAATTGTCGCACGTCAATTTGATCCAACGCCAAATAAAGATAGATTGCAACACGACAAACCTAAACCTATGCTTATAAAAGGTACAGAAGGAGTTTTAGTTAATTTTGCCACCTGCTGTAAACCTATTCCGGGTGATGAAATTGTCGGTTTTATAAGTGCAGGTAGAGGTATTATTATTCACACCAGTAACTGTAAACACATTGTTGAATCTAGTTACACCTCCGAAAAATTATTGGCAGTAGAATGGGAATCAGGGCTTCACTCAAAATTTTTAGTTGATATTTGTATTGATGTGCGTGATCAGCAAGGTGTTTTAGCTGAGGTTGCAGCAACACTGGCTAATATGAACATTAATATCGAAACTGTTAGCAATGAAAACTATGAAAGGGGTTATAGTACACTGAAATTTAGTATTTATGTGGAAAATCGTCAGCATTTAGCACGGATCATGCGAAAATTGCGACGATTAGAAAATGTGAATCGTATTCGGCGTAGCTATTGCACGGAAATAAATTAACAAACATGACAGAAATTCAAAAAATTTACCCAATCCTGAATAAATCTTTAACACTTGTTGGTGCTTTAATGTCAGCCGCTGAAGCACACGGAATTTTATGTGGATTATTATGTAGTAGCGATTTTGATAATGATAAATGGTTAAAACAGGTTCTAGGTGAAACCAACATTCAAGACGGCTTAGCCTCAAAATGTGAGCAACAATTATTGCTATTAAAAAACTATACCCTAGAACAATTAAATTCGCCGAATTTTGAATTCATGCCATTAGTTCCCGATGAAGATGAGTCCATGTCAGAACGCATCCAAGCATTAGGGACATGGTGTCAAGGATTTTTATTTGGTTTAGGATTAGCAGGAGTTGAAAAATTTGCTGGAGATGAAAAAGAATTTATTGATGATCTAGTTTCAATTGCACGCATAGATACTAACTCTAGTGACGATGATAGTAATAAAAACGAAGAACATTATATGCAAATTATTGAATATATTAAGATTGGCGTAATAGGCTTATATGAAGAAATGATGCAATCGGATAAAAAATAATATGGACATGAATGAATTTCAAAGCCGCCGCGAAGAACTAATGGAAATCATGGGCAGTGGCAGCATGGCTATTTTACCCGCAGCCCCAAAACAAATACGCAACCATGATGTACTTTATCCTTATCGCCAAGCAAGTAATTTTCATTATCTCACTGGTTTTCCTGAACCTGATGCTATTGCCGTTATAATGCCACAACGTCAACAAGGACAATATATCTTATTTTGCCGCGAACAAGATGATTATGACAAAACATGGAATGGTAGCTGTGTTGGTTTAGAAAAAGCTTGTGAAATATACGGAGCAGATGATGCTTTTCCTATAACAGACATTGACGACATCATACCGGGTTTAATGGAAAGTTGCCAGTGTTTATATTATCCTATGGGATATTCTCAAGAATTTGATGAACAACTCATGGCATGGATTAATCAACTTCGTAGTCGTGCCAGTTCCGGTGTCGTGGCTCCATACGAAATACTAGCTTTGGATCATGTTTTACACGAAATGCGCCTATTTAAAAGCGATGCCGAAATTGATGCCATACGAACTTCTGTAGAAATAGCCAGCCGAGCTCATAGACGCGCTATGCAAATTTGCCGTCCTGGTTTATATGAATTTCAACTAGAAGCAGAAATCCTGCATGAAATGGTGCGTAATGGTTGCCGCTTTCCAGCCTTTCCCACTATGGTTGCTGGTGGTAAAAATGCTTGTACGCTTCACTATAATGACAATAGTGATTTACTTAATGATGGAGATTTGGTGCTAATAGACCTTGGCGCAGAGTTTGATCACTATGCCTCTGATATTACCCGTACTTTTCCCGTAAATGGGCACTTTACCCCGATTCAAAAAGCGATTTATGAGCTAGTACTCAAAACACAAGCAGCAGCATTAGAGCAAATTTACCCTGGTAATCAATGGGATAAACCCCATAAAGCCGCAATTGAAACCGTCACCCAAGGAATGATAGAACTAGGTTTACTTGTTGGCGATTTAGAAACTTTAATCGAAGAACAAGCCTATAAACGCTTTTATGTTCCCCGCATTGGTCACTGGTTAGGCATAGATGTACACGATGCAGGCGATTACAAAATTGATGGCGTTTGGCGAGAATTAGAAGCAGGTATGGTAATGACAGTCGAACCCGGCTTATATATAGCCCCCGCAGAAGATATACATGAAGACTGGTGGAATATAGGCGTTCGTATAGAAGATGATGTTTTGATAACCGAATGGGGACATGAAGTGCTAACAGCCGATTTACCGAGGACAGTGAGGGATATTGAGAGAATAATGGCGAAATAAGTACACAAAAGGAGAAAATTACAATGGCAATGCTAGTCGGGCGTTATATTATTACTGATCCAAATATTTGTCATGGTAAGCCAACATTTCGAGGAACACGTATTTTTGTAGAAGATGTTTTAGAACAAATCTCCAGTGGAATGGCTTGGGAAAGTATTATTGAAGAATGGCATGGCAGCATTAGCAATGAGGCAATTGCTGAAGCCTTGCAATTAGCTAGTAGGGCTTTTATTGAACATGTTGAAGATTATGTTTTGGAGCCATTAGCTGCGTGAATATTTTAGATGAAAACATTCCCGAACATCAACGTCAAATTCTACAAAAGTGGCGTGTTAGAGTTTATCAAATTGGTTATGATGTTGCTCGAAAGGGAATAAAAGACGATGAAATTATTAGCTTTTTAATTAGAAAACGTCAGCCAACTTTCTTTACTCGTGACGATGATTTTTATCATCGTCACTTATGTCATGCTCGCTATTGTTTGGTTTTTTTTATCAGTATCACGCTGTGAAGCTGCTATTTTTATACGCAGATTCTTGCGTCATCCAAAGTTTGATACACAAGCAAAACGGATGGGTACTGTCATTCGCATTTCGATGAATGGTATTTATTTATGGCGACAACATGCTGAAATGGAAACTTTTATATCATGGAACTAACTACCCAGTTCAATCTTAAACTGGAGTGACTCTGGAGTGCAAGGTTACCTTGCACGACTCGTTCAAGGTAACCTTGAACTCCAACAAAACTCGAAAAAAAAACCTAGCTGAGAGGTTTTAAAAACCTACTGGTATTCCGTAAAAGAAACCATTAAACCACCAAATACCCCCGTTTATCCGCCACCCCAATTTTAGCTTGAGTACCAGCATTAAATTCCAAAAAATCATTTTCTATCCCGTCACTAAAAATAACTCCATTTTCAGGCATTTGTGATACTATAAACATAGGTTTATCAAGCGTAATTTTCCCAAAAATCAGCGTTGTTGCTGATGTACTACTTGGAAACGGTTCTCTAACTGTGAAATGTAAATAATCGGCATCCCAAGCAAAACGAGTGTCAACATTGAGCTTTAATGACTGTTCAGCATTTTCCTCAATTAATGCCTGAGCAACGCTAGTTGCACCAATAACCAGGCTTTTAAACCAGCCTGTTGAACCTAAACCAGTTGAAACAATAATGCCACTGGAAGATTGTTGTTCTTCACTTTCACCAATTTTTAGTTCGTAAAGTGCCGATGTATGTGATTTCCTACCAATAAATAAATCGTTTACGCCATACAAAATTTGCCCATCATTCAACGTCGCCTGTGCCATTGTTACTTCATTAATTGGACGATGTTCAGCAAATACATCTGGAATCACACTATTTAAATCGGTAACCTGAAATGGTAATAAAACCCCATCCCAGCGCCTTGGTTCTGGATTTACGCCAATAATATATTGTCCATTCAAATATTTAACTGTATTAGCTACTAATCCATCTGGTCCCAAAACTACAATAGTATCTTCATCAGCAAAAATGAAATTAGGCAAAAAATCACGATCTAATACTTGAACTCGTCCAAATTGACGCAATAAGGATTCTGCGGTTTTAACTGCTTGTTTATAAATTTTATGTTCTTGAAGATAATCAGAAAAATCCGCCCCTAAATGTTCAACATAAAATTGCGCTTGCGCTAGTGTATTAAAACGAGCGATTAAATCATCTAAACGAGTTCGCCGTACTACCAAAATAATTTTTCGCTCCGAAGAAAAAGTATTCATATTTTATTGACGTTGTTGCAACAATTCGCTAAGTAATTCAGGCGAAACATTTAATTGTCCAATTTTCTCAGCACTATCAGCTAAATCGCGGAAAGCTAAAGCTACCAATTGACTAGGATTCATATCCATACTTGCAAGGGCTTGCAACACTTTGGGATCGACACCAGCAAGGGCTTGCATTGTTACAGTAAGACTATATGCCTTAGCATCAGCTTCAGATTTGAGGTTTTCTGTCGCCAATGCCACCAATTCTTTCTTGCGTTTTTCTAAAGAAATTTTACCTGTCATTTCTTCATCATTGATGAGTCGCTCTTTCTCTTTTACTGCTCGTTCTGCCTCCATTTGAGCTTCACGTACTTGACGTTTTTTATTTTCTACCGCGATTTCGGTTTGTAACTCATTTTCTTTAATCGCACGTTCTTGTTCAACTGCGGCATTGCGTCGTGCATAAATAGCTTGATCGGCTTCTTTAAGTAATTGTTCCCGTACTTCGGCTTCTAAAGCTCTGGAGGTTTCTGGCGTTGGTTTAATTGATACAATAGATAAACCCAGAATTTCTAAACCTAAAGCAGTAATTTCTTTAGACGTATTTAAACCTTGAACTATTTTATCAACTAAACTTTCCGCTGCTTGAAGCGCATCACGCAAAGATAAATGTCCTAATTCATTTTGCATTAATACCTGAATCAAATTAATTAAACGTTGCGGGAGTTTTTCCGGATCATCACTGATATAATTAGAACCAGTACGATCAAGGGTGAAATTTAACAATTGAGACAATACTTTAGCATCAATAACCCGATAAGTAACTTGTCCTTGAATACTAATAGCTTGAAAATCTGAAGTCACTTGATTAAAAATGAACGGTACATCTACACTTTCCATTGGCACTGCTACCAATGAAGTCGTTGGCGCAAAATAAAAAAAGGCAAGTCCCCGCCCCTCACGTTTTAGTTTACCTTTTTGATATTGTAATAAATAAGTGGTGGGCTGAATCTTGATAAACCGAATGCCAAACATGCTTTGCTCCTAAAAAAAATATGGAATCCAAAGCTTTAGCTTTGGACTCCAATTAATGATTGACAATGTATTAGCTCAAAATACACCTTTAAGCTGTAATTGCTCTAAAAACTGAGATATTGGAATTGCTTTATCCAACAGCTTTCTTAATTCATCAGACTTTTGTTCTACTAAGCGAGCCTTTTTTTCCCCAATTTCCTCTACAAGATCAGAGAATTTTAATCGCCCTCGTAAAAACCATTTAATAGAGGTAATTTGTTCGCCCTCTTGAAGACCCTCTTGAAGACTTTCAGCACGAACAACCTCTTCATTACCCCGATACATTTCAGTCACTTCAATCATTTGTTGAATAATATCAATATTGTCATCTTTTCCCATGTCATAATATCCTTTTTGTTTAAAATTGGCGAGTACCATTCTCATAGCATTTCTTTGAGTCTCGGTGAGATCGCCATATATCATTTGACGTATTTCTGGCTCAAATTTCCAGATGGTTTCAGGTACTACTTTACTCATATTTCCAACAAAGCAAAATAGAAACGGCATATTATATTTGATAATTTCTTTAATATCAAATTGATAAATGTGATAGGCAGTATATTTAACCGGTTTTAGAACTGCTGAAGTTGGAGTTGTAAAAGTTCTATCAATATGCTCTATAGGAGGCTTTTTATTTCCCGACTTGGGAGAACGTCGAAGGTAAAATACCTGAGTGAATAATTCTCTTTGTGGCACTTTTTTATTTCTTACATGCGCTTTCTCTTGTTCAAAATCAACAAAACTCTCATAACGCCATACCCTTCGATCCATCTCCTTATCAGTATTGTATTCCGCCTCAAATTCTATTTGAAGTAAAATATCCTTTCCCAGTTTATCCTTAGTTTCCAAAAACATATCGGCAATTTGATTTAAAACAATGATTTCCTTATCAGTTGGATTGATTTGTTGCGGATATTCTTTTTGTGCTTTATCGTCTTGAATCAAAGAGACAAAATAGCTTTTAAATTCGCTGGCTAATCTTTTACCAATTTTATCTGGGCTAGTGCCTTCTATTTTCTTATATTT
>JALWSU010000408.1 GCA_026993485.1 Thiotrichaceae bacterium
GTATATAAAATTGAAGAATATGGTATTTATTTAAAATACCATGAATATGATATTTTCGTAAAAATTATCGATCTTGATTGGAATATAGAATCACTTGAACCATTTAAATTTACGAAAATTGCTGATGAAATGAAAGTTAAAATCTTACGATTTGTAAAAAATAATCAATATTTGGGAAGTATTAAAGATGTGTATCCAGATAAAAATCCGTGGCGAGATTCCTCTATTTATCCAATAGGTAAGAGATTTTATGGTTATGTAAGTTCAATTGTAGACTATGGATACTTTATTAAATTGGATACAGGTAATTATGGATTAATTTTAAAGGAAGATGTGAAATATTTATTAAAAATAGGTGATATTGTTCATGTTGTAATAATTGAAGCAAACGTAAAAAAGAAAAGGATTGGATTGAAGCTCATAAATGATATTTAGCTGGTTGAACTGACGATAGGAAGTTCAACATTTTTATTGGCTATTCAATTGTTCCTGCGGTTGGGGGATTTTGTTAGGTTGGTTTTGTGGAGCTGGTGTTCCGTATTTCAATTTCAATCTTAGTTTCGCAGAAAGTTCTTTTACCCTAGTTCCCACGCTCCAGCTTTACTGCCATGATATTAAGCCCTGAAAAGAGTACAGCGAATGTCAGACAACGAATAAAACCTTTTATAAATCATAAATTAAATGATTTGGTTTTTATTCGTTGTTTTCCATTCGTTGTACTCCATCCATTAATACCATAGCAGTGAAGTTCCAGCTTGGGAACGAGAACCAAATTTTTCTTGAAATAGATATTGGAGTCTAAAGCTTTAGCTTTGGACTCCAAGTCTGTTCCAAGTTTTTACAGTTTATTTTTACTCTAGTTCCTATGCTGGAGCGTGTTCGCTTGTACATGGGTTAAATTGTCGTTTCGACGTGAGGATAAATCTTAAAGCCGGTAAAGATTTCTCCGCTGAGGTCGAAATGACAAGTTCAAACTTTATACATCAATTAAATCAATTGCTTAAATAGTTATGTATAAGAGAGTGCGCTTCAATTATTGATCGTACTTTGGGAAAATTAAACTTGACGAAAAAAAAATGAACATCATCGAAATTTGCTTGCTTTGCTTGGAAAACGTTATGAACGTTTTTTATTACTGAATTGTATTTTATGGAGTGATGAACGTAGGTTTATTGTATAATAAATATTTTCTTTATTTGTTGTTTCTATCAAAAAAGGAAAGTACAATGAGAAATTGTTGTGCCTTAGAAGATCAAATCAACTCATCTTATTTGAATTCCATGTATGAGGCTCGTGTCCTTTTAAAGAGAGCAAAAGAAGCTCAGAATGTTCTAGCAACTTTCTCTCAAAAGAAAATTGACTATATTGTTGAAAGTATGGCAAATGCTGGATTTAAAGCTGCTCAAAGACTTGCAGAAATGGCTGTTGAAGAAACAGGATTTGGCAAAGTTGCGGATAAAATTACCAAAAATATCATAGCAACACGGGAGCTTCACGAATATATCAAAGATATGGTTACTTGTGGGGAAATTTATAGGAGTAAAAACGGGAAATTTATAAAAATTGCAACCCCAATGGGAATTGTCGTTGGCTTGATACCATCTACCAATCCAACTTCCACACTGCTATACAAAGCACTTATCGCCATAAAATCACGCAATGCCTTAGTTGTATCCCCACACCCCAAGGCAGTAAAATGTATATGTGAAGCTGCCAACATTATGCAGGAGGCAGCAACTAAGGCAGGCGCACCTGAACATATTATTGCTAGTTTATCACGTTCTACTAGAGAAGGAAAAAGGGAACTAATAAAACATCCCTTAGCAGATGTCATACTAGCTACTGGAAATTGTTCGATAGTCAAAGAAGCACATTCCAGTGGAAAACCTGCTTATGGAGTCGGACCAGGAAATGTGCCAGTCATCATTGAAAAAAGTGCCAATATAAGTAAGGCTGTCGCTGATATTATTACTGGGAAAACATTTGACAATGGTACAATCTGTGCATCGGAACAATCCGTGATATGTGAACGTCAAATACATGAAACAGTAATTGATGAATTTAAGCAGAGAAATGCTTACTTTGTTAATCAAGAAGAACAGCGTTTGTTGGAAAATTATATGTTTCCTCAATGTTGTATTAATTCTGAAATTGTAGGAAAATCTCCACAATTTATTGCTAAACGAGCTGGTTTTAAAATTCCAGAGGATACTACTGTTATTATTGCCATACTGAAAGGTGTTGGTGAAAAATATCCTTTGTCAGCAGAAAAGCTCTCGCCTGTTTTATCATTTTACATTGAGGATGGAATTCAGGGCTTGAGAAAAAGAGCATTTGAGGTACTCCAATATGGAGGTTTGGGGCATACGATGGTTATTCATAGTAGTAATCAGGAGGCTATATTAAGCATATTGGCTCAAAAACCTGCTTTTAGGATTTTAATAAATACTCCAAGTTCTTTTGGAGCTATTGGAGTCACAACCATGCTTGCACCTGCATTTACATTAGCTACAGGCACTTTAGGTGGCAGCATTACCACTGATAATATCACCCCTAAACATTTATTGAATATAAAAAGGGTAGTTTATGAGACTGTACCTATCAATGATGAAAATGGCAAACGAATACGATGAGAACAAGACAAATGAAACCAATACCTTAGAGTGTTTCAAGCTGCAAAACCATAAAACTACAAGAAAATGTTTACTATGTCGATAAAACCCAATGTATAGGACTTACGCATTGGCAAACGAATTTTTTTTATTTTCTCCTTGGAGTCCAAAGCTAAAGCTTTAGCTACGCTTAGCTTACTTCGTTTGGACTCCAAGTCCAAGTTAGTTCCAAAGTTTAACATTTTGTTTTTATTAAAAAACCTAAAAAAAGTCTGTTGCCAGTGCGTAAGTTCTGTAGGTGTTGAGTGTGACAGGACTTTGATTTGACTATCCTCCACTTAGGTGAATAACAATTTGTTTTTAAACTCTTGTAATGATTTGTTGGCTTTTTCTTCACTAGAAAAACTTTTCTTACATAAAATCTTAAAACTTTTTAAGTTAGCTGTACTTACTTTCACTCGACTATCAAGTTTTGTTTTGCTTGATTTGTTAATAAGTATAAAGTATTTATATTATTAAAAGTTTTTCAATAACTACAGGGATGAGTTATAAAAGCGGATA
>JALWSU010000409.1 GCA_026993485.1 Thiotrichaceae bacterium
GGTTTTTGAAACCTGTCAGGTTTGATTCTGAAAATTCTAAAATCCTGCAAATCCTGATTCAGATAATAGTTATGTTTTAAGATGAAGAATCAATCTGATTCATATAATTCAGACACACAAGGAGCTTCGTCGTCCATACAGCCTTTCGCAATTTTACCACCCTCTAAGGAATAAATCTTGCCATCCTTTAACAGCCATCCACTTCCATCATCTAAGGTGATAGGATTTGAGAATTTACCTTGATACTCAATACCAGTTCCGTATTTTCCGTATATTTTGATGCTGGTAGTACCATCTTTATTAATGGTAATTGACTCTTCTGTACCATTGCCACCCATAAAGTTAAAATACCTAGTTCCAATAAATGGCAAATTGACTTGTTGTGACTTGACTTTTGGTTGTGACTTTACTTCTGGTGACTTTTCGTCTTGTGAATTTACGCAACTAGCTATAAAACCAGCAGCCACCAATGGAATTACAATCATAAATTTTAATTTCTTCATATATTATTTCCTGACTTTAAATCTTATAGGACTTACGCATTGACAAACGAATTTTTTATTTTCTCCTTGGAGTCCAAAGCTTTAGCTTTGGACCCGAAGTAAGCGAAGCTAAAGCTTTAGCTACCTACGTTTACTTCGTTTGGACTCCAAGTAAGTTATAAAGTTTAACATTTTGTTTTTATTAACAAATATCAAAAATTATGCTGTCAGTGCGTCAGTCCTATCTTATATTACAAGCAAGACCGACGACCTTAAATGTTTTAATTAACAATGTCAAGTTTTTTTTGAAAGTGTCTGTTACTCAATGGTTCAAGTTTTATTATCTTGATAAAATCTATTAATTATGTAAGAATAAAAAGTATAGAAGCTAAATTTCGTTTAGCTTCGCTGACTTTGTTTGGTTAACCTCGGAGGTTTTTACTCTCTCGCTCGTTCCAGCTTGGGAACTAGGATAATGAGAAAATCACAGTTCAAACATTCAAACTAAATTTAGAAATAACAGCTAGTTGGTATTGATAAGTATCATCTTCTCCCCAAATTTTATCATTTAAGTCTTCAAGAATTTGGCGATTGAGTTTAAGAAAATTTCCCTTTATATAATCATAAACATAGGTAAACAAACCTTTATCAATAGCTTGCAATAATCGCGTTTGCCAAAAAAACATTTCCTGTTCAGTTTGATTGTTATCGCTGATTATAATGTCATAAGTTTCAATCAGATAATCAAAAAATATTTTTTCGGCTAAACCAGAAGTTAAACTTTTATATTTGGGATCAACAGTTCGCCATAATAAGATTTGTGTTACTGGACGAGAATTTAAGTGAATATCAGTCACAATAATGACTTTATTATAATAAAGCACTTTTGTTTCAGTTTTTGAGATTAGTGCAATTTCAAAAGTATTATCTGATTCTCTCGCATCAACTCGAATCAGATCAAATCCTTCTAAAATCGACAAGCCCAGTTTAGCAAGTATTGATTGGGGTGAATTATTGATAAGATGTTGATACAATTCACGATTCCGTTTAGTTTGCATGAGATGTTTAAAATCTTGCTTTATATCTTTTCGGTTTATATATAACTTTGGCATAGTGATTTTTTGCTCCTTATTTGTGTACTTCTTGTAGTAAACCTGATAGGTTTTTAAAACCTGTCAGGTTTAATCGTTTTTATTTTTCTACTACGCTGTGTCTTTTTTCTCAGTTCCCTTAATTTTCAAGATTCCTTTAACCAGTTCTAATTTCGCCAGCGCATTATCCAAATTATCATCTAAAATGGTGATATGTCCCATTTTTCTAAATGGGCGTGTTTTGGCTTTATCATAAAAATGAAAAGATAAGCCGGGTATTGCTAATGCTTCGGATAAGCCTTCAATTACTGGTTTGCCTGTATATCCTGGTTCTCCTAATAAATTCAGCATGGCAGCAGGTTTTAATAAGTTAGTTATACCAAGCGGTAAGCCACTAATTACCCGAATCAGTTGTTCATATTGGCTAGTTATACAGGCTTCGATTGTATAATGTCCTGAATTATGAGGCCTTGGGGCGATTTCATTGACTAAAATTTCGCCATCATTAGTCAGGAACATTTCTACTCCAAATATTCCTACTGCGTCTAAAACTTCTATAGCGTGTAAGGCAATTTTGCGAGCTTTTTCTGTTGTTGCGGCATCAATTTTCGCTGGCGCAGCTACAATGTCACAAATATTGGTTTTGTCATCAAAAACCATTTCAACTACTGGATAAGCTGCCATTTCTCCAGTTTGGGTTCTGGCTATAATGATGGCTAATTCTTTTTGAAATTCAATAAATTCTTCAAACATAGAGGGCGTTGATAATGCCTTATCTATATCTGCTGGACTTTTTAATACTACTACGCCTTTGCCATCATAACCGCCAGTTCGGGCTTTTTGAACAATCGGAAATTTTAAATTGTTGAAAGTTTCTGCGGTTAGCTCCTTTAATACTTGATATGCTGGCACAGGTACGCCATTTTGGTGAAGTACTTGTTTTTGGAGTAATTTATCTTGGATTATTGCTAAAACTGCTGGCGATGGATAAATGCTATAGCCTTCATTATGTAGGCTTTTTAGTGTTTGGGTGTCAATATGTTCAATTTCATAAGTCAAGACATCGCTGACATTAGCTAATGCCAGAATTTTTTCTGCATCATATAAACTCCCAATAATTTGAGCATCAGCAATCTGACTAGCTGGGCATTGTGCTAGCTCATCTAGTACTGTTACATAAAATCCCATTTGTTTAGCTGCAATAGCAGACATTTTACCTAATTGCCCGCCGCCTATAATACCTATCCGCTTAATTGGATAAGGAAAAGTAGTTTTGGTTGTCATTTTTTCTAATGCCATTTTACTGAAAATTTAAATCCGATAAATTAACATCTATAGATAGGACTTACGCATTGACAGAAAAACCTTTGGAGTCCAAAGCTTTAGCTTTGGACTCCAATATGTGTTCAAGAAAAAATTTAGTTTGTCAATGCGTCAGTCCTATATAGAATTGAATTTATACTATTCTAATACTTCTATTGTTTCAATAAGAAATTATTATATAATGATATTTTTACCATAATCTGGTTATTTTTAAGATTAAATGGACTAATAAGATGAAACTTGTTGATCAATTGGCAATTACTCCACTGCGTAAAGC
>JALWSU010000410.1 GCA_026993485.1 Thiotrichaceae bacterium
CGACTACGACCAAGTTTTTTAGCTTGTGTCGGTGTAGAAGCAGTACGGATACGCTCCTCTAGTGGATGATTTGGAAATTTTTGGGCTTGGAAATAATGTTCCACTGTTGGCCAATATTTACCCTTTAACTTAAAACCATGTCGAGAAAAGTTTGAAAATTCAAAATAGGCGGTTCTACTTGAGTAAAAATATATCGCCATATTATCTTTTTTGCTCCTTAATTAATTGGTATTTACTCCATGTTAAAATACATATTTTTGATTTTATTATTAATCTTGATTGGCGGTTGTAGCACAATAGCTTATTATAGTCAAGCCATTAGTGGACAAATGGAAATTTATCGGCGCTCAGAGGCTATTGAAAACTTAATTGCTGACCCATCTGTACAAAAACCGTTAAAACAACAATTGACGGCGATTTTAAAAATCCGTGCCTTTGCCAGCAAGGTATTGCATTTACCAAACAATAGCAGTTACACCTATTATGCTGATTTAGAACGTCCCTATGTCGTTTGGAGTGTTTTTGCAACCCCCGCCCTTTCTTTTCAGCCAAAAAAGTGGTGTTTTCCAATAGTTGGCTGTGTTAGTTATCGAGGATATTTTAGCGAAGCACCAGCGCAATCTTTAGCAAAAGACTTGCGTAAACAAGGCTACGATGTTTATGTTGCAGGAATACCCGCCTATTCTACCTTGGGTTGGTTTAGTGACCCAGTTCTGAATACCATGCTCGAATGGCCACAAGCCCAAATTGCAGGATTAATATTTCATGAATTAGCTCATCAAAAAATCTATATTAAAAATGACACCGCTTTTAATGAAGCCTTTGCCAGAACTGTGGAATATGTTGGAATAGAACGCTGGTTAGCACGCTATGGAACTGCAAAAGCCATTGCTGATTATAAACTATCTCAGCAACGGCAAACCGAGTTTATAGCCTTAATACTTAACACTCGTAACGCTTTAAACCAGATTTACAACACAAACGCTCCACGAACCGAAAAACTAGCTGCAAAAAAAGCAGCTTTTAAAGAATTATGGAAACGGTATCTACAACTCAAACAAAGCTGGGGCGGCTATACTGGTTACGATGCTTGGTTTGCCAAAGATTTGAATAATGCCAAACTATTATCAGTTGCCACTTATCAAGATTATGTACCAGCTTTTAGAGCCTTGCTTAAGGAATTGGATAATGATTTACCCGCATTTTATAAAAAAGTAGCCGAACTCGGCAAATTACCTCTTAAAGAACGACATGCGGAATTGTCTAAATTGCTACCTTATAGTCGAGTAAGTATGTACTGAACCATAAATTATTTAATTGGAGTCAAAAGCTTTAGCTTTGGCTGGTCGCCCAAAGCTAAAGCTTTGGACTCCAAGTATTATAAAATCTTTTAATATCAATATCATTGAGCTTAATGTTCATAATTTTGACAAAAAGTCAAGATATAAAAACTTGATCATAGAGTAAAACCTTGCCTTAAAAACTCTCAGAGTTACGCATTGACAAACGAATTTTTTTATTTTCTCCTTGGAGTCCAAAGCTAAAGCTTTAACTACGCTTACTTCGTTTGGACTCCAAGTCAGTTAGAAATTTTAAGAGTTGGTTTTGATTAAAAAACCTAAAAAACTTCTGCTGTCAGTGCGTCAGTCCTATTTTATTTTTTTATCATCATTGACAGAAGAGTAAAAAATTGTAATAGATTCAATCCGATAAGATCAGTGAAAAAAAATTGACCTCGATAGTATTCGACCGTATAATATTTGACGTTGGAATTTTTTTAGGTGCTATTGGTAGTTAAAATCATATGACTTGTGAAACTAGCCGATTTCATTGTGTACGTTGTGGGGAGTGTTGTCGTCATATTCATCCTATAAAAGGGTGGAAAGATTTACAAGCTAATGGAGTTTGCAAATTTTTAATTGATAATCAATGTTCTATTTATGAAAATCGACCAAATTTATGTAGATATGATGCAGTGTATGAGCTATTCAAAGCTAAAATGTCGCTACAAGAATATGATGAAATGGTAATGCACTATTGTCAGCAATTACAAGATTTAAAAAAAGCAAAAGATAATCAATGATACAGCACAATTTATTAAAACAGCAAGCAGAATACGCTCAAGAATATGTAAAAAAAATCAAAGCTGAACAAGAACAAGGTTTATTTCCAAAAACATTTGCGATGCCAATAGGATTACAGTTTGAGCTAACCTCTAAGTGCCGTTTATTTTGTAAGCATTGCTATAACAATTCTGGCAATAATCATGAAAAAGATGATATGACTATTGCTGATTGGAAACATTTAGTTGATGTGATTATAAAAAATGGCGGTATTTTTCAGTGCATTATCTCAGGCGGAGAGCCTTTGATGTTAGGTGAATCGCTGTATGAAATTATGGATCCATTACATGAAGATGGTACTGGATTTGTTCTGATAACAAATGGGATGCTTGTTGATAAAACTACAGTTAAAAAATTAAAGAAATATAACTTTTATTGGATTCAGGTTTCTATTGATGACGTACTTGATACCGCCCATGATGAATTTAGAGGTAAAGAAGGAAGTTGGAATAAAGCTGTTAATGCGGCTTTTTTATTTTCAGGAGCAGGATTGCCATTAAGAATTGCTCATTCAGTTACTCCTGAAAATTTATCCAGATTACCAGAAATGATTGATTTAGCTTATAAGCTAGGTGCATCATCAATTGTTTGTGGTAGTGTTCTGCCCAGTGGTAGGGCAATATTGAATCAGGAGATTTGTTCTAATCAAGAAGCTTTTTTAAATGAAATGTATTCAGTCATTGAAACCAATCAATGTAAGTATCGAGGTAAGATGGAGATATTGATAAGCAGTGATTTGGCAATGGATATTAAGAGAAAACAAGAATTACCCAATTCTGCGGTTGTGATTAGACCAAATGGAAATGTTAGAATGGATTGCACGATGCCTTTCACTGTAGGGAATGTTTTAACAGATGATTTTACTAATATTTGGCGTAATCTCGGTGCTAATTGTTGGAATCATGAACTGGTTAATAAGTATATTTCTGAATTAGATGAATTTGGTGTTCATCCAAGTCATAAGAATCACAACGACTTAGATATAAAATTAAGGTGAGTATATGAAAAAGAAAGATTATAAAAAACCCGTGATTTTGGATAACAATGT
>JALWSU010000411.1 GCA_026993485.1 Thiotrichaceae bacterium
ATGTATAAGTAAGTGCGCTCCAGCGTGGGAACGAGAAAACACGGAATCCAAAACGATGCTTTACTAAAGTTTTACAGCGATTAAACCTGCCAGGTTTTAAAAACCTGGCAGGTTTTTTGCCGTTAGAATTTCAAAGACCTCCGAGGTTTTCAAAACCTCGGAGGTCTGATTTTAAGGCTTAACTTAATGGCAGTGAAACTCCAGCTTGGGAACGATAACAACAAAAACAAACAACAAATCTATTAATAACTAAAGCCAGAAATAACCTCATAAATCGGCCCCAGCACTGACAGAATCACCCAAGCCAATAATAAACCCAAAATCACAGTCATCACTGGTTCAATCAAAGTTTGAATTTGTTCAATCGCCTCTTTGACTTCTCGATTATAAAAATAGCTAACATTTGATAAAGCAATATCAAGTTCTCCAGTACTTTCGCCAACTTGAATCATGCGTAAAAGCAATGGTGGAAATAAATTAGCTTGTTCAAAACTGTTACTAATACTGCAACCTTCCGCAATATTTTCTCCAATTTGCTCTAAAGCTTTTTCAATCACCAGATTACCCGTTAAGGTTTTGCACAAAGCGAGACTTTCTAATACCGTAATACCTGATTTATATAACAGCGCAAAAAAGGTAGCAAAACGGGCAAAAATGATTTTCTCAATAATTGGACCAATTATCCAAAATCGCAATTTTAAACCATCAACAACAAAACGAAACCGATAACTACTTTGTAGAGCTAATTTTACTGCTAAGAACGCCAACACTGGAACTATCAAAATCAGTAACCAATATTGAACAAATAGATTAGAAACAAAGATTAAAATTTGAGTATGTAAAGGCAACTCGCCACCGATATTTTTAATAAAACTGATTAGCTGCGGTACCAAGTACATCATCACAAAAAACAACACTCCAACAATAACTACTCCCATAAAAGCTGGATACATTAACAACTTTTTGGTTTTAGCCACCATTTCATCCTGCCATTTCAGCGTTTCTGCCAAATGTTGAAAAACCAAACTTAATTCCCCAGTTTTTTCCCCAGTCTCAATCAGACTAATAAAAATTTGGCTAAAACTTTCGGGAAATTTAGCCATTGCTACCGATAAACTCGCCCCTGCTTCTATACTTTCAATCAAACTCGACACAATTTCACGAAATCGTGACTGTGGTAAACTATCCCGCAAATCGCCCAATCCATCTAGCAAAGGCACACCTGCACGGGTTAAATTTTCCATCTGAAAGCAAAAACTAATTAAATCTCGGCGGCTAACTTTTTCGATTCTCAGTCGCAAATAATGATGTGATTTATTCAAGCGATAATGGATAATATCTAATTCCATGCGTTCCAATTGCATTTCTAACTCATTAATATTATTCGCAACTAATGTTCCTTGAACAATACATCCTTGTTTATCCATTGCTTTATATAGATATTCTTGAGACAACTTACTCATACACTGAAGATTCCCCATCCGGGCGACGCTTGAAACGCTTATAACTCCACTGATATTGTTCTGGGCAAGCAGTTACACATTGCTCAACGCCTTGATTCAGTGCTGTAGCAGCAATTTTTATATCATTTGCCGCAATCTCCTTTGAAGCTGAAAAAAAATGCAAATGAAAGCCTCGCCCTTCAGGCAAACGCTCTGCATAAGTAAAAATCACTCCAGCCCCACTTTTACGCGCAAAACGGGGAACTAAAACCATAGTATAAGCCGCTATACCAAAAAAAGGGGCAAAAACCCCGCTACCCACATCATTTGGTACCTGATCAGGCAAAATGCCCGCAATTTGCCCTCGCCGCAAAGCTTGATATAGCGCACGAATACCTGATTGATCAGTTGCTACAAATTCTCCTCCCGCACGCTCACGCGCATTACGAATTAATTTTTCTAAACCCTGCAATTTCGGCGGACGATATAAGCCAGTCAATTTATAACGTGATGAAGCATACAATCCAGCTAATTCCCATGCCCCTAAATGCGGAGTCAATAGCAGCACTCCTTTTCCTCGTTCCAATGCCTGCTGCAAACACTCTTCCCCACTGACTTCTCGCACTAATCCCAGCACTTTATCAACTCGCCATAGCCATAAAGCACCAAGCTCGCTAAAAGCTTTACAAGTTTCAATTAAGCTAGCTTTAATCAAAGCCTCTTGAGCTTCATTCGACAATTGAGGAAAACACAAACGGATATTAGTACGAGTAACTTGAGTGAGGCGTAAATGAGGACGTTTTGCCATAGTTCGCCCTAAAAAGCTGGCAAAACTATGTATTGTTTTTAAGGGAAATAAGGCTAAGAATTGCAAAAAGATTTTGATTAAAAATGCACGCATGATAATTATCTTTTAAAAACACCACTATTTTAGCAAAAAACTATGCCCGATTTTCAATAATAGCAATAGTGGTAATGCCCCGTGCATGATTAAATCAAAGATATCGATTGGACGAACTAAAGTGCCTTGAAATAGCATTCGGAGTTTTTCAAATAAATGCGGCTCTGGTACAAAAGGGGCTAAGCCTAATGTGAGTGAGCCGATAATAAGCAAATCCCATGGGAGTTTGTCTATCCAGTCCATATAATTTTGACTTTGGTTAGTGAAAAATTATAACTTTGTTTTTATATAACTAAAAGTTCTTGTACTCTCTTCTGGATAAATTCTTCTATAATTTTTAACCTCAATAGGAAATAAAGATTTATATCGGTTGTCAATCTCAAGAATTTCTACAGATAAACCCTCTATAGCACTCAATGCCATTAAGTTAAGCCCTCAAATCAGACCTCCGAGGTTTTCAAAACTTCGGAGGTCTTTGAAACTACAACAGAAATTAAACCTGACAAGTTTTAAAAACCTGTCAGCTTTGGCTCAAATCAGACCTCCGAGGTTTTCAAAACCTCGGAGGTCTTTGAAACTCCAACAGAAATTAAACCATGCAGGTTTTTATTAACGGCAGTGACGCTGGAGCGTGGGAACTAGGGAACGAGGAAAAACTAAGCAGAAAATGATGATCCGCAGCCACAAGTAGTAACAGCGTTGGGATTGCGAATGACGAATTGCGAACCTTCTAAACCTTCAGTATAGTCAATCTCAGCACCAACTAAATATTGATAACTCATGGGGTCTATTAATAATTTTACCCCTTTATTCTCAACAACTGTATCGTCTTTTTCTACTTGTTCGGCGAAAGTAAAACCATACTGAAAACCAGAACAGCCACCGCCTTGTACAAATACGCGCAACATCAAATCATCATTTTGTTCTTCTTTTATCAGTTCCCGTACTTTATTAGCCGCACTATCAGTAAACAACAAAGGGGATGCTGGTATTGCTTCGGCTGTACTCATATTTTTTTCTCCAGAAAAAATGAATAGTTATTTATCTATTCTATAGTAAGTATTAGAACACAAAAAATCAATCTCATAAAACTAAACTAAATAAATGTAAGTAGTTTTATTTATCACACTCACACTCAAGAAGCCGTTTTTAAATCTTCATTTAAAATAACCAACAATTCTTCCAATTCCTTACGTAATTGACGAATAATTTGTCGGCTTTGTTGATTATCATCAATGCTAGTTTCCCCAAGCAAGTGCTGTTTAGCACCCCCAATAGTAAAACCATGCTCATACAACAGACTACGAATTTGACGAATCAAAAGCACATCCTGGCGTTGATAATAACGTCGATTGCCCCGACGCTTAATTGGTCTTAATTGCGGAAATTCTTGCTCCCAGTAGCGCAACACATGCGGCTTAACAGAGCATAATTCGCTCACTTCACCAATTGTAAAGTAACGTTTCCCTGGAATAACCGGGAGTTCACTAGTGTTTGTTTGTTCTAGCATAAGTTTCTACTCGCGCTCTTAATTTTTGCCCAGGTCGAAATGTCACTACTCGTCTAGCACTAATAGGAATTTCTTCCCCAGTTTTTGGATTTCTACCCGGACGTTCACTTTTATCACGTAAATCAAAATTACCAAAACCAGAAAGCTTAACTTGCTTTCCTTTTTCCAAAGCTAAACGGATTTCCTCAAAAAATAAATCTACCATTTCCTTAGCTTCCCGTTTATTTATCCCAACCTCATTAAAAAGTTTTTCCGCCATTACTGCTTTAGTTAATGCCATATTTATGTCCTTAATTTTACTCCTAAATCTTCTTCAAGTGAACTTAATATCTGTCCAACCACTGCTTCAACTTCAGCATCTTTCAAACTACGCGAAAAATCCTGAAAAATCAAACCTATTGCCCAACTTTTTTCACCAGACTTAATTCCTTTACCTTGATAAACATCAAATAATTGATAATCAATTAGCAGTTCAGTGCCTGATTGTTTAATACAATCAAATAATTGCACTAAGGTAACTGCTTCTGGAACCAAAAGTGCAATATCTCGCCGTATCGACGGATATTTAGACAATTCATGAAATTGAGGTAATGGCGTTTGACATAAAGGCTCTAATCTACATTCAAACAGATAAACAGGGCTTGTCAATTCTAACGTTTTTAATAAACTGGGATGTAAAGCACCTACCACGCCAATCCATTCATCGCCACGATAAATATCAGCAGTTTGTCCAGGATGCAATGCTGGATGTTTACCAGCACGAAAAACATCACCATTGTTAAAATTTAGTAAAGCTTCCACATCCGATTTTATATCATAAAAATCAACTGGCTGCTTAGTAAAACCCCATTGTTCAGCCCATCGTGTACCACTAGCAACGCCAGCTATCATTTTCTCTTGCAAACCCTGTTCCTTAAAACGTAATCCAGTTTCAAATAAACGCACTCGACTTTGTTGACGTTTCTGGTTATACGCCAAAGCCGGTAATAAGCCTGCCCATAAAGTAGTACGCATTACTGCCATATCACTGGAAATTGGGTTTGCTAAACGAATCAAGTCAGCATTTGGATCAAGTTGAGCTTGTAATTTTGGATCAACAAAACTATAAGTAATCGCCTCCTGATAATCGCGCTGAACCAATACCGCTTGTAAATCATTTACAGTCACTCTAGGCTGAGGATACATAGTTAAATCAGATTGTGGCTTTAAACTAGGTAAATGATTATAACCATGTACCCGCGCTAATTCTTCAATTAAATCCGCTTCAAGACTAATATCAAACCGAAAACTCGGTGGTTGTACCTGCCAACTAAATTCTCCCTTCGGCATAACACTCATACCTAAACGAGTCAAAATATCACTAACTTCAGCAGCATCAAACTTTCGCCCCAGCAAGCGTTCAATCCTCGAAGCGCGCAATTCAATAACCGCTGGAACCGTCATTTTTTCACCTAGCTCAATAATCGGCCCAGCTTTTCCGCCGACTATATCTAATAATAAAGCCGTTGCCCGTTCCATAGCCCGCTGTTGCAACAGCGGATCAACCCCTCGCTCAAACCGATGCGAAGAATCCGTATGCAAACCATAACGCCTTGCAGTACCAGAAACCGCTTCAGGAGTAAAAAAAGCACTTTCCAAAAAAATATCTTGAGTCGTCATACTCACTGCTGAAGATAAACCCCCCATAACTCCAGCTACAGCAAGCGGCTGCTTATAATCCGCAATCAATAAAGTTTGCTCATCCAATTGTACGGTTTGCTCATCCAATAAAGTCAAAGCCTCCCCAGCCCTTGCCATCCTCACTTGGATACCGCCAGATAAACTCGCCAAATCAAAAGCATGCATAGGTTGCCCCAACTCTAACAAAACATAATTAGTCACATCAACAACCGCATTAATACTACGCAAACCACTACGACGCAAACGCTCCTGCATCCACAATGGAGTTACTACCTCAGCATTAATATTTTTAATCACGCGCCCAACATAGCGACGACAAGCATTCGGCTCATTAATTTCTACAGGAAAAGTATCATTTATGACTGCTGCAACTGCTGAACAATTAACCTTAGTAACATCAGTGCGGGTTAAAACTCCAACCTCTCGCGCAATCCCTTCAACCCCTAAACAATCGCCGCGATTAGGTGTCAATTCAATCTCAATACTAACATCTTCTAATTGTAAATAATCCCGTACATCCTCACCTACAGGCGCATCCTCAGGCAAAACCATTAAACCCTCAGAACTCTCAGCTAAACCCAATTCCTCAGCCGAACATAACATCCCATAAGATTGAACCCCGCGTAATTTAGCCTTCTTAATTTTCAACTTGCCAATCCGCGCCCCAACTAATGCCGTCGGCACCCGCAAATGCGGCTGAACATTAGAAGCTCCACAAACAATATTCAAAGGTTCTGGTTCACCAACATTAACTTTACAAATATGAAGTTTTTTCGCATCTGGATGAGCCTCAACACTAAGCACTTCACCAATAACAACTTTACTAAAAAAAGTGGCAACTGGTTCAACACTATCAACCTCCAAACCAGCCATAGTTAATTGTTGAACCAATTCCCCAGTTGAAATCGGAGGATTAACCCACTCCCGTAGCCAATTTTCACTTAATTTCATTTCAACTCTTGCCTTTCTTTTTTTGTTACTTCTTCGATTGAAGCTTCTATTTCCAACAAAGCCCGCAACGGATCAGATGCAGCAATAACCGGACGACCAATCACCAAATAATCAGAACCTAGCTTTAAAGCCTCTACGGGAGTCATCACCCGCCGTTGATCATCATTTTCGGATAATCCTGCTGGACGAATCCCAGGCGTAATCAGCTTAAACTCAGAGCCATTTTTTTGAAATCGCAAAGCCTTACGGAGTTCAACAATCTCATGTGGCGAACACACAACCCCATCTAAACCACAAGCCAATGATAAACGAGCTAAACGTCGAACATTTTCTTCTAACAAGCCATGCAAACCCACAGCATATAAATCCAAACGCTCAAAGCTCGTCAAAATAGTCACAGCAACCAACAAAGGCCGCTGAGCAAAATTCTCCAAAGCCTCACGAGCAGCCAACAACATCTTACGCCCACCCAAAGCATGAACATTAATCATCCACACCCCGTACTCAGCCGCCACTGTACAAGCACGTGCCACCGTATTAGGTATATCATGATATTTCAAATCTAAAAAAACCTCAAAGCCTTGTTTTACAAGCTTTTCAACTAAAGCTGGACCGCTACGAGTAAATAACTCTTGACCAATTTTCACCCGGTAACGCTCAGGATCTAATTGTTGAGCCAAAGCGAGAGCAGGTTCTGGTTGAGCAAAATCTAAAGCAATAATTAAAGGAGACATAATTTTAGCAGTTTATCCTACTTCGAGTCCTCCCACTGGTTTCAGCGAACTCCATCGCTTACAACTAGGACATTGCCAATATAATTTGCGAACTGTAAATCCACAAGCATTGCATTGATAAGCATATTGCTTTTTTAATAAATGCTTTATCATCTTTTTTAACAACAAAATAAAATCTGTTTCAAACTTAAAGCATTCAAAAGTATAAAAATCAAGCAAATAATCAATCCCACGTATTGAGGGAGATTTATTTAAATTTGCTACAAGAAACTCAGCAGCCTTTTGCTCACCTTCAGCCTGCCTAATAAAATCCGCTAATATTAATACGGCTTTAAGACTACTATGATGCTCATCTAAAAGATGGTACAAATAGCGACGAAAGGTTTCTAACTGTCCAATTTTCTGATAACAAACATGTAAAGGTTCTATCACTTGGGATAAATAATCAGCATCCTGTTGCTCAACCCGCTCAAAAGCAACAATTGCCCCTTGGGGATCATCCTTATCTAAGGCTACTTGCCCTTCTAACAAACTCGCACGAACTGAATTCGGATCAATTTTTAAAGCCCAATCTATCGCCTGTTGTGCCGCATCAAATTTGCCATCTTGTCGAAACAGCTCCGCCCGTTCACAATAATAATGAGCAATTTCAATATCCATAGGCTCATTAATCGCACGAGCCAATTTCTGTGCCGTACTAATTGCGTTATCCCAATCCTGAACTTGTTGATGAATTTCCAACAATTGCCGCAAAGCTAAGACATTATGAGTTTCAGAGTAAACCAGTTCCTGAAAAAAATGTTCCGCCCGATCCAACAAACCTGCCTTACGATAATCCAGCCCAAGCTCAAACAATGCAAGATGTCGTTGTTCAAGAGACAGCTTCGGCATCGTAATGAGATTATGATGAATGCGAATAGCCCTATCAATTTCCCCGTGACGACGAAAAAACACTGCTAAAGCAAAATGCGTTTCAACAGTTTCACTATCTACATCAATGAGTTTAATAAAAACATCAATTGCCTTATCTGCCTCCTCATTCAGCAGATAATTCAATCCCTTAAAATAATCTGGAGATAAAAACTTTTGCCGTTTTTTCAGGCGTGCCGTTACCCACCCAGAGGCTGCTGCCACAGGTAACAACAACCATAAAAAATCAATCATTATTTATTTTTACAACACAATCCCTTATCGTTGCCTCTTACCCCGACTTCCCTTATTAACTCTATCTCGTAATTCTTTACCTGGTTTAAAATGAGGTACATACTTTTCAGGCAGCTCTACAGCTTCACCAGTTTTCGGATTACGTCCTTTCCTAGGAGGCCGATAATGTAAAGTAAAACTTCCAAAACCACGGATTTCTATCCTTTCTCCATTTTCCATAGATTGCACCATTTGTTCCAATATAGACTTAACGGACAACTCAATATCCTTTTGGGACAAATGGTTATGTTTTTCAGCAATCGCTTCTATTAATTCAGATTTTGTCATCTTAATCACATAAATCAATTAGTTATTAGTATCTAGAAACCAAACCTGTCTTATCTCTTCTCTACTGAATAACTAATATTACGCATCCTAGTTCCCAAGCTAAAGCTTCACTGCCATTAAATTAAGCTTGTTTCTGCTTGCTTGGACTCCAACAAACAAAATAATCCTTAACTTAATGGCAGTGAAACTTCAGCTTGAGAACCAGAATGCGTAACATCAGTAAAGAAATAAAAATTACTCTTTATTATCCATTTGCTCTTTCAATAAATCCCCAAAAGTAGCATTACCAGACTGTTGCGAAGAATGTGCATAATCTTTCAAAGCCGCAGCTTCCTCTTCAGAAATTAATGCCTGAATAGACAAATTGATCAAGCGTTTTTTGCGATCTACGTTCATCACTTTAGCTTTGATTACTTGCCCTGGTTTCAAAAAATTGCGAACATCATCAACACGTTCCTGCGCCACCTCTGATGCCCGTACCACCCCTTCAATATCATCTTCCAACTGAACAATTGCTTTACTGTTTTCAACTTCCTTAACAACACCCTCAACAACTGTACCCTTTGAATACTTAGCAATAAAGTTAGAAAAACCATCACTCTCCAACTGCTTAATACCCAAAGAAATTCTTTCCCTAACCGCATCAACAGCTAAAACAACTGCCTCAACCTCATCACCCTTCTTATAATCTCGAACTGCTTCCTCTCCAGGAACATTCCAAGAAATATCAGACAAATGCACCAAACCATCAATACCACCCGGTAATCCAATAAAAATACCAAAGTCAGTGATAGATTTAATATGCCCTTTCACCCGATCATTCTTCTCATGTTCATTAGCAAATTCTTCCCATGGATTTGGATAACACTGCTTAATACCTAGCGAAATACGGCGGCGCTCCTCATCAATATCAAGCACCATAACTTCAACTTCATCCCCAACCTGCACCACCTTAGATGGATGTATATTCTTATTAGTCCAATCCATTTCCGACACATGCACAAGACCTTCTACACCATCTTCTATTTCAACAAAACAACCATAATCCGCCAAATTAGTAACCCTACCAAAAGCACGAGTACCTATCGGATAACGTCTGCTTAATTCATTCCAAGGATCTTCACCCAACTGCTTAATACCCAAAGAAACTCGAACACGTTCACGATCAAATTTTAAAACCTTGACAGTAATTTCATCACCAATATTAACAACCTCACTTGGATGTTTAACCCGCCGCCAAGCCATATCAGTAATATGCAACAAACCATCGACACCGCCTAAATCAATAAACGCACCATAATCTGTAAGATTTTTAACCACGCCCTTCAAGCTCATGCCTTCTTGCATATTTTCTAATAAAGTATCGCGTTCTTCGGTATTCTCCTTTTCAACTACTGCACGGCGCGAAACAACAACATTATTACGCCGCTTATCAATTTTAATTACCTTAAACTCTAGCGGCTTATTTTCTAAATAGCTAGTATCGCGTACTGGACGTACATCAACCAAAGACCCTGGCAAAAAAGCACGAATCTCATTCATATGGACAGTAAATCCACCTTTGACCTTTTCAGTAATAATACCTGTAACAGTCTCTTGCTTTTCAAGCGCATTTTCAAGCATAGTCCAAGCCGCAGCCCGTTTAGCCTTCTCACGAGATAATTGAGTTTCCCCTAACCCATTTTCTACCGCTTCTAAAGCAACATCTACTTCATCGCCAACTTCAACCTCAAGTTGACCATTCTCATCATAAAATTGCTCAATAGGAATCACACCCTCAGATTTTAGGCCAGCATTAACCATGACCACATCTGGACGGATATCCACGATTTTGCCCTTAATGATACTACCGGGCTTCATATAGTTTTCAGATTGAGTTTCTGCAAACAATTCAGCAAAGCTTTCGCTCATATTAAAAGTTTAAATTATTAAGTTAATTAGTTATTAGTTATAAGTTTCGCAGTTCTAGTACTGACAAAATACGCGCCATCACCTTGTCAACAGAAATTATCGTTGTATCAATCAACAACGCATCAGGCGCAGGCTGCAAAGGCGCAACAGAGCGTTTCATATCACGCTTATCGCGGTCTGCTATCTCAGCAACAAGGTCATCAAGCTTAGCATCTATTCCTTTTTCTTTCAACTGTTTATAACGTCGATTAGCGCGTTCCTCAACAGTAGCGGTCAAAAACACTTTCAATAGCGCATCAGAAAAAACTACCGTCCCCATATCTCGACCATCCGCAACCAAACCCGGTGCTTGCCGAAAAGCTCGTTGTCGCCCCAACAATGCCTCACGTACCGCCGGCAAAGCCGCAATTTTTGAAGCCGCAGCTCCACTACTTTCAGCACGTAAAACTAATGATACATCTTGCCCCTCTAAAATAATTCGTGTACCACTTAAATCTGCCAAAGGCTCAAAATTCACTTTTAAATCAACAGCTAAATTTACCAATGCCTTTTCATCATCCAACCGCACCGAATGCTGTTGCGCCGCCAAAGCGAGTACGCGATACATCGCACCACTATCCAGCGTATGCCAACCTAAATGTTGCGCCAATCGAAGACAAACAGTACCTTTACCCACGCCACCAGGCCCATCTATTGTAATCACCGGAATTGTCATTATTAATCTCTAATTATTTTAGATAAATCTGGAACCGTTTCAGGCTTTCCCCTTTCCATATAACGACTTTCATTGCCACGCCGCGTAACATTTTCATAAACCCCATCATCTCGTTTCACCAATTTCGTAAAACCAAGATCACGAATATCGCTATTGCTTTTTGGTACACAAAAATTTGTTCGGGAAATCAATTTACGCACTGCTCCATGACAACAGGGGCATTCTACCAACCGTTCATCATTAATCGACTGTTTTATATCAAATATTTTACCAACACCACAAGGCTCTCCCAAATGTTCATATTCATAAACTGGCATTATTATTACTCCGTTCTCACTCCCACTCCTTCAGACCTCCGAGGTTTTCAAAACCTCGGAGGTCTTTAAAAACTCTATATCAATACCAGCCACTTGCGCTAAATCAACAAAATTTGGAAACGAAGTAGCAACATTTGCACAATCCTCAATAATAATCGGCTCGGCTGCACATAAAGCCGCCATAGCAAACGCCATAGCAACGCGATGATCTCCATGACTATTAATCACACCACCTTTAAATTGTTTCTCCCCACACCCACCACGTATCACCATACCATCTCGCATAGGTTTAGCAACAACACCAAGAGCTTGCAAACCATCAGCCATCACCTGAATACGATCACTCTCTTTTACCCGCAACTCCTCCGCACCCCTTAATACCGTCTCCCCCTCAGCACAAGCTGCCGCAATAAATATAGCCGGAAACTCATCAATAGCTAAAGGCACTTGCTCACGACTAATCTCAACCCCATGTAAATGGCTACTACACACCCGAATATCAGCCACAGGCTCCCCCCCAACCTCACGCTCATTAAGCAAACTAATATCAGCCCCCATATCTCGCAAAATATTAATTACCCCAACACGAGTCGGATTAACACCCACATGCTCCAACAACACCTCCGAACCATCAGCAATACAAGCACCCACCATAAAAAACGCCGCCGAAGAAATATCAGCAGGAACATCAATTAACATTCCCCGCAACTGTCC
>JALWSU010000412.1 GCA_026993485.1 Thiotrichaceae bacterium
AAGCGTAGCTAATATCTTCGATAATTTGTGGTTCACTGTCATTAAGTTAAGCCAAACCTGCCAGGTTTTTAAAACCTGGCAGGTTTTTTGCGGAAAGTGCGTGCGTTTTTATTATAAGGAATTGAAATCTTGTGGTGGTGTGTTTTTATTTGTTAGATAGCATTGAACTTACCAACCTAAAAAAAACCATGGAGTCCAAAGCTTTAGCTTTGGACTACTTATGATTCAGATAGTTATGCAGCTTTATATAATTCAGTTTCTCGATTCATAAGAATAAATGCTAAGAACCAATAAGCAGCAAACCATGCTTTCTTAACATCTTCAGTAGCAGCATCACCCAATACATCAGATAAAGCCTGTAATAAAGACTCAATCACCCAAGGATAATGTATCGGCTTAACCTTCGTTTTCACATGACGCTCTGCAATCTTATCAACAGCACCACTCAAAGCATCTAAATGCTCAATGTTTTCAGCATAAGCCACAATTGATCTTGCTAATATCTGATTTTGGTTATTGGGAGCGTTTGCAAATAATGCTTTAGCATCAGGGTAATTTGCAAACATAATCTCGTACATACGAGTTGTGATAGCCTCTCCATGTTCTTTCAAAATCGGAGCGGTTTGCTTCACAATTTGTTTCTTTTCTTCTGTGAGCAGTTCTTGATAAAGTTGTTTTTCACGTTGAATCAAGACATTAGCTAAGAACCAGTAGGCTTCGCTCCAAGCAGCAGCTACTTCGTCAGTTATCGCATCACCAAGAACCTCCTTAATCGCACCTAATAATGAATCACCCACCCATGAATAGTGTTCGGGTAAGATGCTGGTATCAACATGATGTTGTGCAATTCTATTGAGCGTTGGCTCTAAGGCAGCTAATTTGTCAATATTCTCAGCATAAGCTACAATTGCTCTTGCTAGCACTTTTGGTTGATCTTTCGGCGCATTCTTAAATAAAGGCTTAGCATAAGGATAGTTGCTAAACATCCTTTCATACATTCTACTTGTGATTTTCTCAGAATTGGCTTTGACAATAGCTGCTGTTGCTTTCACGATATCCATCGTTTTCTTTGATAATTCTGCCATTTGTCTATTCCTAAAATTGAATTTCATGAAAAATTAAAAATATATCTCTTACTCTTATAATTGATTTTTAGCTTGATAAATTCGTCAACAATACTAACATAGCAATGAATATGCCATAGTTTAAAAAAGGTACTGTTTCTTTAGTTTACAATTAATTGTATGATTGTTAAGTTTTATAGTGTTACCCGATTTAGTTAAGTACAAACCTGCCAGGTTTTAAAAACCTGGCAGGTTTAATCGCTGTATTTTATACAAACGGGTAGTGCTATATCATTTTACATTAGTTGACATCATAATCAATTTTAAATCATAATCATTTGAAATTTACTAACCGAAATGGCAACACTATTCAGAATAATATAAGTGATGTTACGCACTCTAGTTCAAAAGGGGCAACCGATTGCCCCTACATCGCGGTGGGGCAATCCCTTGTGGTTGCCTTTGTGTATAAGAGAGTGCGCTGGAGTGTGGGAACGAGGAACACTGATTCCCGCCCAAAATGATACACTTATTTCTCTATTGAGTTGGGCTGGTGGGTAATATAGCATTGCCCGATTTAGTTCAGTACAAACCTGCCAGGTTTTTAAAACCTGGCAGGTTTTCTAGGTGTATTTTATGCAATTGGTTAACGCTATACCACTCGCCCAATAGGAAAATTAGGAATTATTTATATGATAAATATAGCCAATGAAGTGAGAAAAAATCCGGAAATTTTGCAGAAAGTATTAATTATTAAAGGAGAACAGGTTTTTAAAATCTGCTCTACTTATAAAGAAGCTATTCAATTAGCTAAAAATCAGGAAAATTTGAGTATTTATAAAGTACCGAAAAATATAGATACAATTAGGATTTTGCCTCTTAGAATTAAGAATTTTAAGAAACATCCTTGGATGCCATTATATCCCGTTAAATTTTATATAGATGATAATGATTTCATCTCAGAAAATGCCCTAATAGATAGTGGTGCTGATATCTCTGCTATAAATTTTGAATTAGGTTTAGCTTTTGGATTTAAACAAGAAAGTCATGATTATAAATTTCAAGTTGAAGGATTATGTGGTGTCGTAGATTATATTTTAAAAGAGATACAAATTCAGATTGATGAGACTGTATTAAAAATACCAGTTGCTTGGTTACAAGATAAAAATAATAGTGATGTGATAATAGGAAGAGAGGTTGTTTTTGATAAGTTCAATATTGAATTTAGGCAAGCAGAAGAACGGATTATTTTTACATTGCATGATGAGACTTGAATAAACGTAAACAAATTATTGGGAGGAGTGCAAGATAACCTTGCATTCCGATTCTACTCCTTGAAAAAAATTTTTGATTAATCGCAATTTTTCCAATCTTAAAGGGAAAAATATAAATTTTCAATAGTTGACACCATAATCAATTTTAAATCATAATCATTTGAAATTTACTAACCGAAATGGCAACACCATCCAGAATAATATAATAAAAATCAAGTGGTAACAACTTAAAACTGGAAATTTGAAGAGAGATTATCTATGGCAATCTTAAAAAAAATCCTATCCATAGCCTTAGCCCTACTGATTGCAGTGGCTTTAATCATTGGAGTTGTCAAATTGCGCGAAATGCGAACTGCAAAATTTGACGCTTTGCCTAAAGCTGATAAGCCACCTTGGGCTTTACATTTAGCTACTGTACAGCAACATCAGCTTAGTAAAAGTTTTCCAGTTCTGGCGAAACTTATTGGTAGTACTGAAATTACTGTAAGTAGCCAAATATCTGGTATCATTACAAAAATGGGACCACGCGAAGGTATTCAAGTCAAAAAGGGGCAATTATTAGCCAAAATTGATGTCCGCGATTTAATTGAGCAACGGGCTGGGCTAGTTGCCCAACGTAAGGCGGCAGAGGCTGAAGTTAAACGCACTCAAAGTGAGTATCAACGCCGAAAAAAGTTATATGCTCGGAAATTAATTGCAAAGGAAGTTGTTGAATCGAAACGCACCGCCGCAGAGGCAGCTAAGGAGCAGGTTAAAAGCCTAATCCAGCAAATTGCAACTTTAGATGTTCGCATTGGTTATAGCAAAATTTATTCACCACGAA
>JALWSU010000413.1 GCA_026993485.1 Thiotrichaceae bacterium
GTTACAAAGCATGAGCTAAATGATTTGATTCGTTGTCAGACATTCGTTGTACTCCATCCTTTAATACCATGGCAGTGACGCTGGAACATCACTACTATTAAGTTAAGACAAACCTACGAGGTTTTAAAAACCTCGTAGGTTTCTTATAAAACAAAAGACCTCCGAGGTTTTAAAAACCTCGGAGGTCTGATTTTAATTAACTTAATGGCAATGATGCTGAAGCCGAAAAAATTATTTATCTGGGGCTAGAAATGTGCTGCCCAAGCTTATCATTTAATAAACCATGACTTGTTTCTTGAGGTTGGCTGAGAAAAAATGACGTGTTATCCTCCTCCAAAAAGGTATATTGATTACTTGCTTTCAATTCTTTTTCAACTTGCTTGTAATAGGCATACATTTTTTTCGGATCATGGTCAAATTCGGCTGAGATTTCGTGCCGAACTTGTCGGATTTCATCTATCAAAGGGTCAGTTTTCATCATCATCTCCAATCAGATAAACACTTTTTCGCATTTTTTTTGTCTATCCTCATAGGACATTTTGCCTATAGGAATACAATGATTTAAAGTAAACTTTGCCTTTAATATGGCAAGATATTTTTTCGGTTATAAGTTTATATTGTTGGTATCAATAAAAATCAAATTTCAGGCTTGCGATGATAAAAGCTGTTTGCCGCCAGAGGGTGGTATTGGAGGGGTGAGTTTGTTTACGGGGTTAAACCTCCGAGGTTTGACAAACCTCGGAGGTTTTTGCTCTCGTTCCCACATTGAAGCCTCATTGCTATAGTATTAAGCCATAAAAAGAGTACAGCGAATGTCAGACAACGAATAAAACCTGTTACAACTCATGAGTTAAATGATTTGATTTTAAGAAAGTGCGCTGATTCATGAGAATGAGAAAAAAACTAAAACAACAATGCCAGATTTGATGATAAAATTCCAATTTTTTATAGCAAGTTAAATTTTCAATAAACACAAGGTATTAAAAAATGTTATTTCATGTAACCCTAGAAACAGCAGAAGATGATTGGATTGTAGCTGAATGTCCAGCATTACCAGGTTGTGTGTCACAAGGTAAAGATGAACAAGAAGCGATTGAGAACATCAAAGAGGCTATAACGGCATGGTTATGGGCTGAAGATGAAAAAGCCATGTTAAAGTTTTTTTCTCGTTCCCACGCTGGAGCGTGAGAACTAGCAGTTTTTGAAACCACCAGCGGGTGGTGGTTCATTATATAACTATTTTTGTGGTAGGAAAATTTGTGCATCCATGCACTATCTTATTTATACATAGCTTGACATCTGGGCGACTCATAAACTATTTTTGGGATTAGGCTATATGACTCTTCTCGCAACATGTCCGCTAATGTCCGATCTAAAAAGGTACCACCTATGCCTTCTTCTTCTAACCTAACTAATTCTGGATATACACTTTTCATAGCTCTTTCTGCCTGTTTATCGTGACCAAGCTTACTTGCAACTCTACTACATTTATACGCGTCATATACTTTGAGTAGGTCTGTTGCCTTACTACTACAACTGAATAAAACAAATAGTACAATTAACATCAAAAACATTTTTTTCATTAGGCTATCCTCATTTACTGATAAGACCTGACAGGTTTTCAAAACCTATTAGTCTTGTTATGTTAATAATTTTTGGAGTTCATTCTTCTTGTAAGTCAACGCAAGCTACTAGAATGACTCCAATTACCAGATAATTTGTGCTTCACTACTTAATACTTTTAAATAAAAGGCGAAATAAAACTTATCCAAACATTTTAGTCGCAAAGCCACGAATAACTCTACCACACCGCATTTAGATAGGATACCATTTACCCTTCTTGTGCTGCGAATCCTGATATAGCACCTAATATAGCTCCAAATAATGCCCACCCATCGCTAAAATAGCTTCCTATAGCATAAAAGACTGCTCCTAATATCAAAGCTGGGATCAAAGCAGCGGCTGCCCCACTTGGATTACTCAGAATTGCTAAAACAACTATTACAACAACAATACCCACAACAATAGCCATAAATTTTCTCCACGCTGCTACTTGTACTTGAGATGTGAGCCAATGTGAACGCTCACGGTTCAATTCACGATTCAACCAAACTGGTTACTTCCAGAAGTCTTTCAAAAATAAATAAAAATTATTTCAAACAGCAGTTTCTTGTATTCTCAATCCAACACTAATACAATACCTGCGAGAAACGCATAATAAAAAATAACACTCCCAAAATCCAACAACTCACAGTTATAAATTCAACAACTCTCAGTGTTAGTTTATGGAACTAAATGAAAAAATTAAAGTTTTTAGAAAAAATCTAGGTTTGACACAAGAAAATCTGGCGGCAAAATTAGGAATATCCACTAATGCTTATGCCAAAATCGAGCAAGGCAAGACTGATGTGAATTTTTCTCGGCTTGAACAAATTGCTGATGCAATGGAAATTGATTTGCCCCAGTTACTTGGTTTAGATGAAAAAAATGTTTTTAATTTAACCTGTAGTCACAATAAAGGTGACAATTGGCAGCATGTAAATTCTCCTTTTAATGAGCAAACAGAATACAAACATGAATTAGAAAAAGCCGAGTTAATTATTAAACAGCAACAAACAGAAATTGCTTATTTAAAACAACAGATAAATGACTTGAGAGAGATAATTAACATACTCAAAAAATCAGAACAACAATCCTAAGTATTTTTTTTAACTACAGAAATGAGTTATATAGCACTACCCGTTTGTATAAAATACAGCGATTAAACCTGCCAGGTTTTTAAAACCTGGCAGGTTTGTACTTAACTAAATCGGGTAACGCTATAAAAAGGGATAAGGCGATGTTTTTAATTCTTGATATACTTGGCTTTAGTCTGCCTAAACTTGAAACAACTGGAAAAGGAAGATGGGCAAAAGCAGCAGAGCGTTTCAAGCAAAATAGTATGACTCCTGAAGCTGGACGAATAATGACAAAAGCAAGTCAACAATTTAGAGAAGAATTCGCCCATGACCTTGAGAAAAATGAATAGAATTATTCGATCTAGGCTTGAATAAAAAATAACACACCCAAAGTCCAACAACTCACAATTATAAATTCAACAACTCTCAGTATTAGTTTATGGAACTAAATGAAAAAATTAAACTTTTTAGAAAAAATCG